>NZ_RZTA01000328.1:0-247 GCF_004023115.1 Mesorhizobium sp. M6A.T.Cr.TU.017.01.1.1 | reverse complement strand
GCCTATGGCGCGATTTGAGCAACGACGAGGAATACCCGCTGATGGTCTGGGCGTTTGCGCATAAGCCGGAGTGAGCCCTCAAGGTGGCTTCAGCGCCGGCGCTTGAACACCCCCCTCTGTCCTGCCGCCGCTTCACCAGCCGCGCCAGACGCCGCCAATACCACCAGGGCCAGTCGCCCCGGCTCCTGAACACCCGTTTCATCGCGCCCATTTCACACCCCCAGAAGCACGCGGCGCTGGCCGGTGA
>NZ_RZTA01000327.1:0-378 GCF_004023115.1 Mesorhizobium sp. M6A.T.Cr.TU.017.01.1.1 | reverse complement strand
CCTATAGGTAGTGGTTTACTAGTTATGTCAGGAGATGGCTTTTCAACAATCGGCTCTTTACTTTATGCACTGAATTTAAGCGCAATTGGAGTGCTATTTGGTTTTCTTACATTAGTTGTAGCCCAACTTGCAACAACCGTCAGTGGGACTACTGGTATTACAATTGGCATTTTAATGTTGTCCTATTTTATAAGAGCCATTGGCGATGGTTTAGATAATGATTTGTCTTTGATATCACCACTGGGCTGGTTGTCGAGAACATTTCCGTACGCTGAAAATAATTGGTGGCCACTCGTTTTCATAATGATACTAGCACTTATTTGTCTACCAAGCGCAATGATATTAAAAATCAAACGAGACATTAACTCAGGTTATTTA
>NZ_RZTA01000326.1:0-320 GCF_004023115.1 Mesorhizobium sp. M6A.T.Cr.TU.017.01.1.1 | reverse complement strand
TCGCCTGGCCGCGCGACGCCCGCCCCTTCCAGCGTTTCGCGGCGGCCGTCGCGCGGCCAGGCGAAGGGCAGCCATTCGCCCCATGGTTTGAGCGTCAGCGTCTGCATCGCCGGCGTCTGCTGCGAGGCCCGCGCAGACTTGGTGACATAGACGACATCGGCCTCCGTATCCCAGGCCAACTCGACCGCGGCCGAAGGATGGTCCCAGCCGAAATCGAGCGCGCCGAGCCTTGGCCAGTAGCGCGGCAGCCGGAACGGCGCGCAGGCGATCAGCGCCTCGGCCACCGGAAAGATGCGGCCCGAACCCAGCACCGGAATGCC
>NZ_RZTA01000325.1:0-378 GCF_004023115.1 Mesorhizobium sp. M6A.T.Cr.TU.017.01.1.1 | reverse complement strand
CGCGCAACGAGGCAGCAAGCGAAGCAAGCGGCCCGAGCGACGGCGACAGCATGCGGTCGATGCGGCTGCGCAGCATTTGGGCAAGCACCGGGCCGGCCCCTTCCGTGCCGATTGCAATGGCGACAGGCGCGCGGTTGACCAGCGCCGGAGTGAAGAAATCGCACAGCTCCGGCCGGTCGACGGCATTGACCGGAATGCCCAGCCGGCGCGCATCCTCGGCAACGCGACGGTCGAGCGCCTCATTGCCGCTGGCGGCAAACACCATCACCGCGCCTTCGAGATGCGCGGCATCATAGGCAGCAGCGATGTGTATGGCGGCGCCATTCGTGGCGATGAAGGCCAGCAACTCAGGCTCGGCGGCATCGCTGACGATGCGCA
>NZ_RZTA01000324.1:0-379 GCF_004023115.1 Mesorhizobium sp. M6A.T.Cr.TU.017.01.1.1 | reverse complement strand
CGTCCATGTGGCGCTGGGCCGCGTGCTGGCCGAATTCGGATATGCCAATGAGCAATACCGCCAGCCTGAGAAAAACTGAGCGCGCGCCGCTCGGCGACGCGTTCACGCGCGAAGGCGTGGCCACCGCCATTGCCGCGCTGCTGTTCACCGTCATCATGGTGTCGTTCCGGCCGTTCCAGCCGGGCGGCGCCGAACTCACCGGTCAAGGCGGCGACATCGTCAACCAGCTTGGCTTCGGTTCGCTCGGCGCCATGTCGATCTTCTCGCTGATGGCCTTTGCCGATCCGCGCGTGGTGCGCTCGCTGCTGAGCCCATCCTGGGTGTTGATGCTGGGCTTCTTTTTCCTCTCGGTGATCCTGTCGACCGATCCGCCTTCGGC
>NZ_RZTA01000323.1:0-381 GCF_004023115.1 Mesorhizobium sp. M6A.T.Cr.TU.017.01.1.1 | reverse complement strand
AAAAATTCTTCAAACGCCGCTTCTCCCGCATCTATCCGGCTCTTCTGGTCTTCGTAGTCGTCGCGATGATCGCGCTCTCCGGCACGTTCCTCGCCTTCAAATGGAAGGCCGCGCTGACGGCGCTGACATTCACCTACAATTATGCCGGCATTCTCGTGGCTCGGGCAGGGGCGCTCGACCATATCTGGTCGCTCTGCATCGAGGAGCACGCCTACATCATCCTGGCGCTGATCAGCGTCATCGTCTCAAGTCGCTCTCGCGTGGTCGTGCTGCTCCTGGCGCTGGCCTTGCTGGCCATGGCCAATGGCGCGGTTTCGTACTGGGTCTTCGGGATGGACTACGAAACCACTTATTGGCGCACCGACGTGCACATCGCGTCGA
>NZ_RZTA01000322.1:0-382 GCF_004023115.1 Mesorhizobium sp. M6A.T.Cr.TU.017.01.1.1 | reverse complement strand
GTCGAGGAGATAGAAGCCGGTGATCGGCGTAAAAGTGTATTCGTAGACGACGTCGAGCCGCGCCGGGAAGGCAACCCATTGCAGCTTGGCGTAAAACAGCACCAGCCCCAGCAGCCCCAGCCAGAAGATCGGCACGGAATAGCCGATCAGGCCGATGACGCGCACGATCTGGTCGATGAGGCTGCCGCGCTTGACCGCCGCCAGCACGCCGAGCGGCACGCCGAACAGCGCGCCGATCAGCGTTCCGAGCGTCGCAAGTTCCGTGGTTGCCGGAAGCGCCCGGCGAATGTCGGTCATGACCGGATTGGTGGTCAGCACGGAGACGCCGAAATTGCCGTTCAGCGCATTCTTCACATAGATGTAGAACTGCTCGATCAGCGGC
>NZ_RZTA01000321.1:0-382 GCF_004023115.1 Mesorhizobium sp. M6A.T.Cr.TU.017.01.1.1 | reverse complement strand
GTTCGACGCAGCGGGAAATGCCGGGGGCGACAAGCCGGTCGCTGGAATTCGGAGATGGGCCGTTCTTCGATCCCACGGAGCAACGGTCCGGCCAGCGGGGTGCAGCGTCGACGTTCCCGTCGCAACCGCCCCTGCCCTCGACCAGCGATGAAGTGCTGCGGGCAATCGCGATCGGAGCGGGCATCTCGCCGGAACTGCTGCAGTCGCGCGATCCGCATGAAGTTGCCGCCGAAATCGGCGCGGTGCTGCGCACGGTGGTCGAGGAACTGACCTTGCTGCTGAAGGCGCGCGCGGCAGCGAAAATGCTGGCCAAGAGCACGCAGCGAACGATGATCAGCGCCGCCGACAACAACCCGCTGAAATTCGTTCCGGGAACTGACGA
>NZ_RZTA01000032.1:0-59674 GCF_004023115.1 Mesorhizobium sp. M6A.T.Cr.TU.017.01.1.1 | reverse complement strand
TCGCCATGTTGCGCGTGTATTGTTCGTGGCCGGGCGTGTCGGCGACGATGAATTTGCGCTTCGGCGTGGCGAAAAAGCGATAGGCGACATCGATTGTGATGCCCTGCTCGCGCTCCGCCTCTAGGCCATCGACCAGCAGCGCGAAATCGACGTCGTCGCCCGTCGTCCCGTGCTTGCGCGAATCACGCTCAAGCGCGGCAAGCTGGTCCTCGAAAATCTGCTTGGTGTCCGAAAGCAGACGCCCGATCAGCGTCGACTTGCCGTCGTCCACGGAACCGCAGGTCAGGAAGCGCAGCAGCGACTTTCGTTCCTGCACCGCAAGATAGTCACGAATGCCGTCGGTGGAGGCGAGGCTCTTGGCCATGATGTGGCGCATGCTCAGAAGTACCCCTCGCGCTTCTTCTTTTCCATCGAGCCCGCTTCATCCCGGTCGATCAAGCGGCCCTGGCGCTCTGACGTGCGCGCGGTGAGCATTTCGCCGACGATGGCCTCCAGCGTATCGGCGTCCGATTCGATCGCGCCGGTCAGCGGATAGCAGCCAAGCGTGCGGAAGCGCACCAGCCGGTTGTCCACTGTCTCGCCGGGGCGCAATACCATGCGGTCGTCATCCCTCAGAATGAGCATGCCGTCACGTTCGACGACCGGCCGCTCCTTGGCGAAATAGAGCGGCACGATCGGGATGTCTTCCTGGAGAATGTACTGCCAGATATCGAGTTCGGTCCAGTTCGACAATGGAAAGACCCGGATCGATTCGCCGGTCGCGATGCGGGTGTTGAATATCTTCCACATCTCCGGCCGCTGATTCTTCGGATCCCAGACGTGCTGGGCGTTGCGGAAGGAGAATATCCGCTCTTTGGCGCGCGACTTCTCCTCGTCGCGGCGGGCACCGCCAAAGGCTGCATCGAAGCCGTACTTGTCGAGCGCCTGCCGCAGCGCCACGGTTTTCATCACATGGGTGTGGGTGTTCGAGCCATGATCGAAGGGATTGATCTTGTCGCGCACACCATCTTCGTTGACGTGGACCAGGAGATCGAAGCCGAGCTTTTGCGCCATCTGATCGCGAAAAGCGATCATTTCGCGGAATTTCCAGGTCGTGTCGACGTGGAGAAAGGGAAACGGCGGTTTGGCGGGATAAAACGCCTTCATCGCAAGGTGCATCAGCACGGAGGAATCCTTGCCGACCGAGTAGAGCATGACCGGCTTGGCGAACGCCGCCGCAACCTCGCGAAAGATATGGATGGATTCAGCCTCGAGCCGCTGAAGGTGCGTAAGCGCGATGTTCATGGACTGTGAGCGTTCTCTCGTGCCATCCAGACCTTGCATCGATGCATCGGGCGCAGTTCGCAGCTACCCGGTTCAAGCTTCATTTCTGGACAATGTTTTTTTCGTTTTTTCGTGCAGGCGTTCTAGCAGATCGCCAATGTCTATAACAATGCAAGACAAGCCTGCCCTAGAGTGGTTCGGGAATGAATTTTCCACGCTGGGGCCAGATCTCGGAAATTCCTGCTCAATGGGCTAAGGGACCTAGTGGCCCAAGAAAAATATTCGCGGGGGCGAGATCAACGTCAACTCGGGCTATCCTCTCCTGCGGTCACGAGTGGTGGATTAAGCCGCACTCTCGATTTTGATGGCAGGCCCGGCCCTGCCGTACTATCGAAAACCATGATCAGCCGCTATACCGGCTCCTGAATGAGCCACCGCGCGTAGCGCATGGGCATGAAATCTTGAAGATCATTGCACCAGCCACGGTCAAGTTAAATCCTCATCTCAAAAGATCCCGAAGAATGCGAATTATACCCTTGGACCGGCTTTCATCGATAAAACAACAATTCACACCGGCACGGGTCAATATCTACTTTTCCATTCTTTGCTTCTTTTCTCCCTCCGTTTTGGGATCGGTGGTTAGTTTTGCATTCAATGGCGGCGGCCTGTGGTCGACCCTACTCATTGCACTGAAGAGACGGCGCTTCAATGTCGATCGGCCCATGGCCGCCCTCACCGTCGCGATCTATGCCTTTTGCGGCGCCGTTGTCCTCGCCTCCATCGTCAACAACTCGATTGCGAGGGATGCGACGCATCTTGTACCGTTGATCACCTTCCTGTTTTTCCCCTTCTCATATTCGGTCTGGAGCATTTCGCAGAAAACCACCCTTGCCCGCGTCATCATACTGAGCAGCATGGCCGCTTGCTTCGGCGCATTGCTGCTGACGGCCATCCAGTACTATTGGCTCGGCATGCCGAGGGTTGAAGGTGGTGCTGGAAATCCGATCGTGTTCGCGACGGTCACCTGCCTTAGTGTTTTGGTATGCATGGCTGGCGCTTTGTCGGGAATCGAAAAGGCCAGGAGCCTTCTCGCCTGCGCGGCGCTGGCCGGAACAATCGCCATCCTCTACTCCGGTTCGCGTATCATCTGGCTGGCGATGCTGATTGCAGGCATAGCCGTGCTGCTGATCAATCGGCAGAAGCTAAGGGGCAAGTACGTCCTTCGTCTGTTGTTGATACTGGGCTTGGCCGGCCTCGCGATCGCTGCCTTTGGATTCCAAACAATATTGGAGCGGGCCGAGTTCCTCCGTTCCGACTGGGAGGCGCTCACGGCGCATGGCAACTACGGCACCGCCTTGGGATTTCGCGTTGCTATGTGGCAAATTGGCCTCGACGCATTTCGCGAAATGCCGCTTTTCGGACATGGGGTGGGCGCGACGCCACTGCTGATAAAACAGGGATTTCTTGACCAATTCGGCATGGATAAAGGCTTCGGCCACTTCCACAACGGCTTTCTGACCGCACTGGTGGAAGCCGGAATCGTGGGAGCTGTCGCGCTGGCGGCCATCCTTATCGTTGCCGCTAAAAATGCTGCCACAGTGCTGCGCATCAGTGCCGATCCGGTCGAGCGGTTCGGCGCCACCATGATCGTCATTGTGGTGATCACCTATCTCTCAGGCGGAATGGTGGGCATTCTTATCGGTCATGATATTCTGGATTCGGTGCTGATGATCTTCCTGGTGTCGGGGACATATCTTGCATCGGGGCGCCATATGCCGCTGGCGGACGAACAAGCGCTTCCTGCGACATCGGCCGCCGAGTAGTAGCTTCGAGCAATGCAATGAAAATGTTGGTCACAGGCGCGACAGGGTTCATCGGGCGCCTTGTCGTGCAACTCCTCCGAGAGGCGCAGTTCGAAATCCGGATCGCCTCCCGGCACCCGGAAAAGCTCGGTTCGGGAAGTGACATCCTCCTGCTGCCGAATTTCGACGCGCCTGCCGAGGCCTTTGCGACGATCCTGAAAGACGTCACGCATGTCGTCCACTGCGCTGGGTTGAACAACGATCGTGGCAATCCAACCGAAGCCGATTACCTGAAAGCCAATGCCGAATTGACCGGGCAGCTCGCGCGCGCCGCGGCTGCACAGGCCAACGGACGCTTTATTTACCTGTCTTCGACCCGGGCTGTGGTCGGCGCCGGCTTCAGCGGGAGGCTCGACGAAGAGACTATCCCTGCCCCGCAATGCGCCTATGGGCGTTCGAAACGCGAAGGCGAGATCAGGGTCCTGGACGCTTATGCATCGTCCGGCCGCTCCGATGCCGCAATGCTGCGCCTGCCGCCGGTCTACGGATCTGGCATGAAGGGAAATCTGGCGACACTGATGCGCTTGGCCGACACCGCCTTGCCGCTGCCCGCAGCGGCCCTGGCGGGCGTCCGCTCGCTGATATCCTCCGAGGCAGCGGCCCGGGCGGTTTTTCACCTGTTGACCCATTCGATCCCGCTTCGCCCCGTCTATATCGCCAGCGATATACGGCCAATCCCGGTCGCCGCCATCATCGAAGCCTTTCGACAAGGCTTTGGGCGGCCGAAACGCCTGGTTGCGGCCCCTGCCGGCCTGATACGGCCGGTCGCATCGTTGCTGGGCAAACGCAAATTTTGGGACAGCCTGACCGCAACGCAGATATGCGATCCGTCCCTGCTCATTTCGGAGGGCTGGCTGCCGGAAACCGATACGATCGAGCGACTGACCGCAATAGCGCGGCTAAGCAGACTTGCTCAGGTCCGATAGATCGTTCCAAGCAGAATCCTGACATCGAGGCCGAACGACGCCGCCTCGAGATAAGCGGCATCGGTTTCGGCACAGAGCATCGGGACCGACATGTCGATGCCTCGAATCTGAGCCAAGCCGGTTATGCCCGGAAGCATGGATGACACGCCCAACTGCTTGCGACGCTCGATCAGCTCCGTTTGTGTGGGCAAGCATGGACGTGGCCCGACCAGGCTCATTTCCCCCTTAAGGACGTTCCAGAGCTGCGGCAATTCATCAAGCTTGAACCGCCGCAAGACTTTTCCGACCACTGTAACCGAACTTGCCGGCGCCTCGTGCGAGGGCAAGGACGGCGTCCCCAGATACATCGTTCTCAGCTTGTGGCAGCGAAAAAGCCCGCCGTTGCGGCCTACCCTCGTCTGGGAAAAGATTGCAGGCCCGGGTGACGATAGCCGAATAGCCAGGATGGCAAGCAACAGGATAGGCGACGTGATCAGCAGCAGCAGGGCCGCCAGCACGAGGTCGAAGGTCCGCTTCGCTGCCCCCATGAACATGCATTAAATCCGGCCGGAGATGATTGCCAAATAGAGCCCGAAGGTTCCAAAAGGCGTCTGCCGATAGACGCCGCTTTGGCGCAGATAGCTCAGGCGACGGAAGATATTGCCCTTTCGCGCCAGGATGAACAAGCCTAGGCACGCAGCCGCGTCTGTCGTGAGAAGATCACGATTGGCGGCCAGACCACTGAGATTCTCATCCGTCCAATTGGCAAATCCGCCTTTCAGCAGATGTGCGAGCCGGGAAAATCTCGCCCTCCACGAAACGTTGGCCCCGACCAAATTTGCCCCATGCTGGCGGTAGCGCACCAGAGGCCGCGGATCATACCGAACGATGCCGCCTGCAGCCGTTACGATGAGGTAGGCCCACCAATCGTGACTGACAAATCGGGTCTTTGACGACGCCTTGGCCAGCAGGTCGCGTGCCGCGCCGTTGATCATGATGGTGTTGCCGCCGGCAATGCTTTGCACGAGAGCGTTGCGGAAGGACGGCGGCCGTTGGAACAGAGGCGAGCAGCCGATCACGCTTCCGGTTTCGGTCATGGTTGCGGTTCTGGAGCAGAACATAGCCGGGATTTCTGCGTCCAGCGTCCGCATCCAGCGGACAGCGCTTTCCAACCTGTCCGGCTCCCAAATGTCGTCCTGGTCGCAAAAGGCATAGTAGTCCGCCTCGATCCGCGGATCGACGATCATTGATCGAAAATTGGCAGCGAAACCCTGGCGGGGGCCGTCCACCAAGGTCAGCCGACCCTTGTGCCAGCGGGGTCTCCAGGCGCCGATGAGGGCGGTCGTGCCGTCGGTCGAACCATCATCGGAAATCCACAGATCGACGGGGGAATGCGACTGCGCGAGGAGAGAGCCGAGCTGTTCTTCGATGAAAGCCGCGCCGTCCTTCGTGCCCATCAGTATGGCAACGCGCTGATCTTGTTTGCTCACGATTGTGGTGTCATCTGCAAATGCCCGGGAACGGCCATCGGATTTTTTCCCATCATCCAATCACAACCGCCCGAAGGGTCCTATCCTGCATGTCCAATTCTTTTCGGACCTGTTGGCCGACGTGCGTCACCCGGGGATCTTTCTGCTTGATGGAGCCCTTCCAGCACGGCAAGCGCCGAGCCCTTGTCCTGGCTCTTCATCGCTGTCCGCAGCGCCGTAAGCGCGGTCTCGACCCGCGGCCAGTCGACAACATCCGTCCTGAGGCCAAAAACCTTGGAGGTGCTGAGCTCAACGACTTCTTCATCTTCGCCGTGAAGCGTTTCATGAAGTTTCTCGCCTGGCCTTATCCCGGTGAACCGGATTGGGATATCCGTGTAGGGGCTCTTTCCAGCCATGCGGATCATCGTCTCGGCTACTTCAACTATGGACACCGGCTTACCCATATCGAGCATATAGACGGCATAGTCGTCCCTGCCCTGTCGCGACGCCGCATCGGCTGCCGACATGATGACGAGGTCGACGGCTTCGGCCACCGTCATGAAATAGCGCGTCATGCGCCGATCCGTAATGGTGACAGGCCCTCCAGCCTCGATCTGCGCCTGGAATATGGTCGCCACTGATCCATTGCTGCCAAAAACGTTGCCGAACCGGACGGCAATGAACTTGGTGCCGGAATGATGCCCCCCCGGTTGATACCCGTTTGGTTGGACCGCATGGCTTTCATGCAAGGCGCTCACGATCTGCTCGGCTGCTCGTTTTGTCATGCCAAGCACAGATGTCGGATCCACCGCCTTGTCACTCGAGACAAGCACGAATTGCGGAACCCCGCATTTGGCGGCTACCTCTGCACAGACAAGCGTTCCGAAAACATTGGTCTGGATCGCCGCATCCCAGTTTTCCTCGAGCAGGGGGACGTGCTTGAGCGCGGCGGCATGAAAGATGATGCAGGGTTTGAATTCGCTTATGACACGCGTCATTTGCCGCCGGTCCGCCACATCGACTATGCGGGCCTTGAGACGATCGTGGTCTTTCTCGTCGATATATTGGCTCAACTGGAAAATGCCGAACTCGGAGAGATCGGCGACCAGGACCGCCTCGGCGCCCAGTTCCAGCGACCGCCTGACCAGAGTTCGCCCGATGGAGCCGGCGCCGCCTGTCACCAGGACGCGCTTGCCGCGGACAAAAGTGCCGATACGCTCGATATCGGAAGGCACCGCTGGACGGCGCAGGATCGTTTCCATCTCGACGGCATCGAGAACCAGCTTTCCTCCCTGCCCCAGTTCGGAAAACCCCGAGAATTGCACAACGGCTATGCCACTATGCCGGGCGACACGAACCAGCTCCGAATACTCCTCGATCTCCCGCCCGGCACCATTTCCGAAAATCAGCAGGTCGAGGCTTTTCGTGCCCCTTGTGTAGTCCTCCAGGAATTCCGTCAAACGGGGGCGGACTGCAACCACCGGAACCCCTTGAATCCGGGTGCCCAACGGCGCGTCGTTCTCGATCGCCATGACCCCTGCGATGGAATAGTCCCCAGGCTGCGCCGTGCGCGTAAAGCGAATGATCAGATCGGCCTCGCCGAGCCGGCCGACGAACAGGGCTTGCTTCGTCAATCCCTTGTCGGCGGCCCTGTTCAGGATACGCCAGCTCGCTCCGTCACGAAGAAAGCGGTAGAAGAGCCGAGGCGCCGATATGATCGTGAAGGACACGAGGAAGAAGACGATGAACTGGCGCTCGTTGATGCCCGTCACCGGCTTGAAGAAACGAAACGACAGTGAGGCGCAATAGAGCGCGACGGTCAAAATCGCGCAGCTCTTCAGGATGTTGAAAAAGTCCGGCGTCGAAGCGAAGCGCCAGACCGTGTTGTAGAGGCCGCAATATCTGAACAGCAAATGGCTGGAAACGACGATGCACGCCCAGGTGGTCAGGCCAGCATAGGAGAACGCTTCGAACGAAAGGTTGGAACGCGACAGAACTAGACTAAGCGCGACCGCGACCAGAACCATGACGGCGTCCTGGATCATGATAAAAAAACGCCGCATGTCCGGCCGAAGTCCGAATACGGCTTCTAAGTATGAATTCATTGCGCGGCACTACACTCCAGGGATCGAGGACTGGCTGCCAGTGTGATACGGGCAAATTCGCCGCCGATCACGTTGGCCTGTCGTGCCAATCACCAGCCGCCGGTTGTATCGCATACTGCGGAGCCGCAGTCATCGCCAGCGATTTTTTTGAAGCCTAGTCTATGTGGCCGAGCGGGGCGGTATTGATAAGTCAACTCCGTGGTCTACAAACAGCATCGGGATTGGCCTGGTGGCCGGTTTATTCACAAAACCCGCACGATGCATCAGAGGTTGGGCATGGCATTCGTCGCGGCATGGCGACTCAAGGCGACGGGCTCATCGGGATGTTATGTCTCCTTTGAGCTTTTGTCCGCAACCTTAGCAGTTGCGGCAATCTCCGCATTGCTGGCTTTTCACAACATCGACTTTCCGTTCGGTGTCCATCCCGACGAAGCCATCAAAGTGGGATTTGCCTTTGGACAACCCGACAATTACCGCCATCCACCACTGCTGATCGTATTGGCGCGGTTTGCAGCATGGCTCGATGGTGCCGTGCATGACCGGGATTTTCGCTTGGCTGGCCGGACCGTCTGTGCATTTGCTTCCGTCGCGGCGAGCGTCCTCTTTTATCTCGTCTTGCGACGATATGCGGACAAGCTCAACGCTTTCCTGTGGGGTTGCGTTTTTGCGGCGTCACCGGCCATCACAATCCACGCGCACTACTTCAAAGAAGACGCAGTTCTTATTTTCGCGATCTGCATGGGATTGCACGCGCTTGTGCGACTGAGAGAGCGCACCGACAGCGTCGACCTTCTTTATTTCGGGTTCGCATTGGGGCTCGCAATCACGGCCAAGTATGTCGGAGTCGCCAACAGTTTGGTGCTGTTCGTTGTGGCGATCACATATTGCAAACTGGAGTGGAGACAAGCCGCGATCGTTGCCGCAGTCGGCGCACTGACCGTTCTGGCTGTCTATGCCGCGTCGCTTTTGACCGAAACCGGCAGCGGGCTTTCGACCATACTCCGAGGCTTCGTTATTGAACTAAACCATGTTGAAGAAGGGCACGATCTGAAAGAGTGGTTTTTCGAGGGCTACGGGCTGACTCACTTCCGTTATCACCTGATTCCCAGCCTCACGGTGCCGACGACCGTCATCTCATTGGGAGCAATCGCCATCGCTATTCTTGGCGATCGCAACAGGGCTGTCGCCGCTTTCGCGGGCGCGGCCATTGCGTGGCTTTTCATGCTCGAGCTCTCGCCGCTCAAGATCATAGGCTCCATGCGTTATGTTTTGCCCGTGGTAATCTATCTGCTTCTGGCGGCCGGCATTGCCTGCTCCAAAGCGATAGCGCCCAGGTCGCATTGGATGAGCGCCGGCCTGGGGCTTCTGGCCATGGCCGCCAGTTCTCATGCCAGCATCGAGTACACCGGATCTATGAGCAGGGAAAATGATACCCGCTTCGCAGCGATGCGTTTTCTCGAAACCCGGGGCATTACCCGTTTCTTTGCGGATTATTTAATGGGAGAGCCGGCACCCGAGACACGGGACTATCGAGATTTGTCGTCGGTCGACTATCTCGTATCGCAGAGATTTACACGGTATCTGCGCGGCGGAGATTTGAGCGAGCAACCCCAACTTACCTACGTGCTGGCCGGCATGTTTCGGTGTCTCGACGGCCATGTCGCGGCGCAGTTCTCAAAATTGTACGGCGACTACGCATACGTGGCACCCACCGTGAAGATTTATGATCTGCGGCAAGCGCGATCCTGCATCCCGGATCCTGCCGAAATTGGACCTTGATCAGTCTGGTTTGCACCGGTTCGCTACGAAGGGTCGAAGCGTGCCAAAGCATTAAACACGACAGCATTAATACAGAATGAGGACAGAAATCAATAAAATCGAGATGGTGTCACTTCTGCCGACATCACAAGATACTTGAAAATGAATCTTCAACAATTGTCCCATCTGATAAATACATGCTTAAATCGTTGTCACCCACGAAAAAAGATGTGTACTCGTTCTCAATAGCGCCGTCGTCCTTGAGCGCCAGCCAGCGACGGATATGCCAGGATGTATTAGGATGCGCGTCCCGCTCCTGCCGGAATCTTGCCCTTGCCTGTTCGAGCTTCGCCAGGAAATGATCATATGTGCGAACAGGGAAATGGCGAATCAGAGCGTTGTCAGAGACTGCACGTTCGCCAATTTCGTGTTCGATGCTGTGATTCCCACGAGCAATGGAACGCAGTCCCCGCAAAGGGAAGAGCATTTTTCCGGGCATCCTTCGAAGCATAATTGGCAATTGAGTTGGAAGTGGCCTAGCCACCCTGTGGCGTGCAGCAAGGAGCGGGTTCTTAGCAAATTCAGAAAGCTCAGCTTTCAGCGGCACCATATTGTGCCTTGGGCACATCAAAGGGCATTGCAGTTCATCTGCAATTTCCTTGAAGGTTGATCCTAATCCTGAAATGAACTCGTCGGCATCCAGACTTATCGCAAGATCTATCCCTCTTTGAGATAGGCATTCCGCCAAACGTCCCGCCCATACATCCTGCCTATAGTCGGTGTTCTCCTCGGAGAGAATCGTCATTGGAATATCTTTTGAAAGGTCCTCAATTATATCCCGAGTTCCATCGGTGGATAGATTGTCAATTATCCCAAAGTAATCAAATCCCTGACTTGCATGAAATCTCAAATTCTTTTCAATGACGTCGGCCTCGTCCCGCACGATCATTATCAAACCTAGAGTTCTCACTATTCTATTTTCTCGATTTGATTCTATCAAAATGACTTCGATCGCGGGAAAGCGCCAAATCAATCAAAAGACGTCCCGGCATTTTTCTAAGCTCTTTCGGCAACATCATCTTCAGACGAAATCGTGAGCATGGGCTCCAGGTTGAGATAGCCTATTGCAAGCAGATCTGGCTCAGGCGAAACGCGAAAAAGCTCGGCGTCCACAACCCTATGCATCGTGTAGGTTTCACCTGCAACTGTGCCGGTTACCTCGCAATTTGCGACATAGGTTCCCGGGAGAAATCTACAGTCAAATTCGAACCGTACGTGGCGCGTTGTCGTCTTCGATACCGACCTCAACTGCGATCCGGGTGTACGATTGCTATTGGCGCCGCCAAGGCCAACACCATTGAGCAACTTGATGAACATTCCAAACCCAACATTGTTGGCTTCTGCCGAGAAATCTACAAAGTATTCAAATACATAGCGTTTTCCAAGCTGTAGAGTATTCACACGCTCTCCAGCGAATGTGAGAATCCGGATATCACGGATACGGGCACCTCGTTCTTCCAGATGAATAACTGACTGCGACACAAGCGCCGGATCGAAGTGCTCTGCATATTTGACCATCTGAACTTGATCTTGAATTCGAGGCAGCGAAGGTCCAGCCTCTTGGCCAGAGTTTGGCAACGAATCCGTGGTTATCTCGTCCCCATCGGCAGCCGGGGTTGTTTGTTGAACCAATATCCCCGTTTGAGTGGGATTCAGATCTGGCATTCCTACAATGGCCGCGCGGACCTCGCCGGCCGCCTGGGTACTCGCATTCACCAGTCGCTGGTATTGGTTGACCACCGCCTTCGGGGCCCCTTCGAATATCTTCTCGCCGACATCAATTAGCATGGCTCGCGTGCACAATTGAACGATCGTCGATGCGCCGTGGCTGACGAACAGGATGGTGCCTCCCCTGTCCTTGATCTGCTCGATGCGGGTGAAGCATTTGCGCTGGAACGCCTCGTCGCCCACGGCAAGCGCTTCGTCCACCACCAGAATATCCGGGTCGACATTGATCGCGGTGGCAAATGCTAGCCGCACATACATGCCTGAAGAATAGGTCCTCACCGGCTGATCAATGAAGGGGCCGATGTCGGCGAAGCGTGCAATGTCGTCGAAGCGCCACTCCATCTCCTTGTGCGGCACGCCAAGGATGGAAGCATTGAGGAAGACGTTCTCGCGACCAGTGAACTCGGGATTGAAGCCGGCGCCAAGTTCGAGCAGTGCGGCGACGCGACCGTTGACCTCGACCGAACCGCTGGTCGGCTGCAGCGTGCCGCAGACAATCTGCAACAGGGTCGACTTGCCGGAGCCGTTGCGACCGATGATGCCGACTGTCTCGCCATGACCGATCTCGAACGAGACACCTGACAAGGCAGCGAAATCGCGAAAATAGCGGCGCGGCGGACGACCGACCAGCCGCTCAAGCCGCGGCACCACCATCTGCTTGAAGCGATCCTCCGGCCGCTCGAACATGACATAGTGTTTCGACACATCGCGCACGCGGATGGCGACATCCGAACCGTGGTCGCCACCTTCTACGCCCGATTTATCAGAGAACATCGGCAAAGCCCCTGCGGGTCTTCTGGAAAAATTCATAACCTAGAAACGCTACCGCGGCCGACACCAGTGAGTAATAGCCAAGCGCTGTCCAGTTCGGCTGTATACCGAAGATGACCACATCACGAAAACTCTCGACGGGAATCGCGAGCGGGTTGAGCGAAAGCCAAGGTTGCAGCCATGTCGGCAGCGACGTCCTCTGAAAGAACACCGGCGATAAGAACATCGTCGCCGTCACCAGCGGCGCCACGATCTGGCTCATGTCGCGAAAATAGACGCCAACCGATGCTAACATCCAGGCGATGCCGAGCACGAGAACAATCAGCGGTGCGAACACTACCGGCGCCAATACCACCGTCAGCGGGATTTTGCCGAACACGATGTAGGCAAAAACGAGCAGCACCAGAAGGCTGACGGCCGCATGGAACAAGGCCGCGCCGGCCGAAACCACGGGCAAGATCTGGATCGGGAAGATAATCTTCTTGACGTAGTTGACGTTGGCGACAATTAGCCCGGACGCCAGCGACACCACCTCTGCAAAAAACTGGAATACGATCAGTCCGCAAAACAAGATGACCGCAAACTCGCCGGTCGAATGCGTGGCATTCTGCTGGTCAGGGGTCGTCCAGTGCGATTTCAACACCACGCCGAAAACGAATGTGTAGACGGCCAGCATGAACAGCGGATTGAGGAGCGACCATAAAAGGCCGAGCACCGAACCACGGTACCGCCCGGCGATCTCGCGACGGATGAGAGAGAGAATCAATGTCATGACGTCCTTTTTTCATCTCCCTCCTGGCGACCAGAAGGTCCCTAAAGCCAGCGAACTGTTGTGCTCGTTCAGGTCGGGAACAGTAAGCCCATGTCCCCAGCTTTCCTGATAACCCAAGCCGCCCACGACGCTTTAACAACCGCGTCACAATACAGGCACGTCGTTCTCGACTGAGGAATACCTATGGATTTCCTGTCCTTGAAGGATGACGCTCGATGCAACAAAACCTTGGCTCCGCGCGATCGGGCAGAACGTCCTCTCGATCGCATGGGCGAGGGTGCCGTCTTGCTGACCGTTTTCCATTTCGAAAGTGAGGCTCGCTTCGGGAATCACTCTCAACGGCGCAAGTGCCTGCGGCACAAACCAAAACATCGAACCGGCAAAAAATCCCAGCTCAAAATTCTCGTCGGAATCGAAAATAGTCATCTCTTGGAGCAACCGGCGCATCGTCTGACGATTTGCACCCCAGAACCGATCATTGGTTAGATAATATCGATGTGGGCCGACGATGCCGACTTCGCCGGTTCTGAGCAATTTTATGGATCTTAGTACCGTCAATGAATCGCCTGCAACAGACCGGTACAACCTATCTCTCCAAACGACTCCATTGGCGCTATACGTACTCATCTTGGAATGGATTTTTAAGACCGCTTTATATCGGTCAAGCACACCGCTTCGATAAACCGAAATGAACGGACCAACATCCCGACCTCTATTCTCCGAGCAGTAAATTGAAATGCTCTGAGCCAAACAGCAGAATGTTGAGAATATCTTTGGGCAGTCGGCTTCAGCCGAAGTCGTCACATAGAGATCGAATGGAGCAACAATGTTTTGTAACAATCGATGAATATCATCGATCATTTCAATATAGTAAAGATGTAGGACTACCGCGACATCAACCTGCCCAGCCCTCGTCTTCCGCCACTGCGCCAATTTTGCTGACGGAATAGGTCTTCTATCAATCTTAAGGGCAGAAAGGTTGTCACTCCCACGCGCATAGCTAGCTCGGCTACGTCCAACCATTTCTTGTACCGAACCAAGGCGCTCTCTCTCGCAAAATTCATCGACGAAACCCAAGTCGATTTGATGGGGGTTCTCCCTTAAAACCTCAAGCTTCACATAGCCCAATTCGCGTGCAACAAGCCCCGCCAGATGGTGCACGGGATTAAAGTTCTGAATTGGCGGCGTTGCACTAGAAACGACATCTAGCTTGTCGGCATACTGCTTCTTGTCGCCTTCGCTCCAGCCATGGCTAGCGTCTTCAATTTGCTCAAGGGACGGCTGTAAGAGAGTTGTAACCACAGCATCATTACGTCTTAGCTCCGAGGATAAACCGAGCTCAAACTTCAGAATTGTGTCGATTTTTGAGTTAGTTGGCTCTATACTGTTCATGAATGCTATAAACCAAGGTCGCCTAAGAATAGTCGATCCTAAAAATAACAAATACGACTGAACATGCCAAGAAAACTGCAAAGACTCGGTCGCCCCAACCACATCATGGGCAGAACCCAACTCGGACATCCTACTTAACGCACGCCTAAAAACATCGCGTGATAGGATTACAAAGCTGGAATTTATCAGCAATATGTTGCCGACTTCCCAATTTTCTAACGCGTAAGTCAATCCAACGCGGTAGCTATAGAAATCATATCCAAAATTAGGGCGCCTTATTATTGTGAGATTATGTAAGTTTTCTATCAGATCGAGAGCAATTTTGCTAGTCGTCACAAGAACGACTCTGTCAAAGAACCCACAGAGAGAACTCAATAGGTCAAAAAAATTGGGTTCGACGCGATCATTTACATCGAAGTGAGCAACAACGGCTACGCTATCCACTGTAACCACGTCCCTTCTGCCGCAAACGACGATATAGATATCTGGCCATGGCATGCAGTGTTGGAGACTGTCGAAGTACCGCTGATGCTCTTTCGGCTATTCGGCCGGGAGGTCGAATATTTAGAAAAATCTCCTTAGGTATGGGGGTACTCGAAATCTCCCCGTGGTTGGTCATTGCCACAAGCCGATCGAATAAACGCGATCGAGCTGCATCAATCCCGACAGGTTCGCTGGCTGGGTGAAAGAACTTCACCCGAAGCGTTTCTTCCAGATATGAGAGGCCCCATTGCTGGTCGGGTTCCAGATAGCACCCTTCACCCCATTCATTCCACGCGTTGACAAAGATAAGGCGATTGTCAGGTTCAGCATGATCCTGCCTGGCTTGAAAGCGTAAGAAGCGAAGCCACTCACCAAATAGTTTAGGCGTTGAGTTAACAATTATCGTCGGGTTGTTCTGTCGGCGCGCAGTATTGTCCCAACCTGGAATGATAGCCCTAAACATTTTGAAGGATGGCCTCAGGCGATTGGCGCTTTGGGCGATCATTTTTCGATAGTCAACGATACCGCCAGAGAAGTTGGGATTTGTAATAGCGGGAAATTCAGACGGGTGATTCTGAGGTCCGTTAAATTTGTGTGGCGGAAACTCGACCAGCGAGTCGGCCCCAACTTCTTCGGGTGCGGATATGTCGTAGAAGTCGACCACGCAAATATGGAGGCCTGGAAATCCATGAGCGGTGACACGATCACGCCATATAGAAAACCAGCGTTGGGGGTTCGGTATCTCTTTGGCCCGATAAACTACCAACAGAGGCGCACCGTCAATTTTGATATATCTTTGGTCACCGAAGTAAGCCAGCATCCCGTCGATAAATGCTTCGGCATCTCCTTCGGCATACTTTTGCTCGAGCAAGACATTTTTCGTGTCGCCATCCCAAGCACGCGTCCAATTTTCATTGGCCCAGCACATGCAAAATTTGAAATCTAAATCACTTTCTAAAAATAGATTGGCAGGCGTTTCCAGTACCCTTCTGCCGCTGAACCAATAGTGATAAAAGCAAAACCCATGCAATCCGTATAGCTTTGCAATTTCCACCTGTTCCCGCATGGTATTCGGGTGGGTAAGATCGTAGTATCCCAAATCACGGGGAATTTTTGGCTGATTGTGGCCAACGAAGTTTGGAGTGGCTCTGGCAACATTTGTCCACTCTGTGAACCCTGGCCCCCACCATTCAGAATTTTCGTCTATTCGATGAAATTGAGGCAGGTAAAAAGCTATTAATTTGGAATCATCTTCTTCGATATTTACTGTTTCTTGCTCTTCCGGAATTTTGGAAAAGGCCTCGAACGAAGCTGAGTGATTGCCGGCTTCGTGTGCGGAACTCGACAATTCGCCGTTTGATCGAATTTCGAGCGCTAGTTTTTCGGTCTTAAAATTCTGTATTTGATAATTTAGATCAAACACTAGGTTTTGATTTTTTTGAAGTTCGCGCGTTAGATAGTTTGATTCCTCCGTCAAACGTAGAAAATCCGCGCGCTCCTCTGTTAGTTGCGCGGCCAACACCTGAACTTCTGAATCTTTTTGCCTTTGCTCAGATGTCAGTCTCGCTATCTCGTCTTCGCGCTGTTCGATTAATTGCCGCTGGGCGGTGTTTTCTCGATTGAGCACCTGAAGACGCGCATCAAGTTCAGGGAAGAATGCATCGCCGAAGACGGGAGCGACCGCATCAAACTCAGCTTTGATGCGGTCCAGAATTGCCATGGCCGTGGCATCATTGGCATGTATCTCCAGAGCCTTGAGTGCAGAGTAAGCATCTTTCACCCAGTTCCCGATGCGCTCGTCCGCCAAGAGCATGCCGTCACTCGCTACGTGGTGCTGGTGATCGGTTGAAATATGGGCGTCGACTTCAGCGGCGGCTTCCTCGATTGGCCGTGGCCAGACAAGATCGAGCGCAGTACCGATCTTTTCTAGGGCCAGTCGCCAATTTTGTACCATCCCCTCGTAGGATACGAACACGCGCGGCGCCCCGCGCGTCGAACACTCGGCTTCCAATTCATGGCGAAGCCAAAGCAGCGCACCGAACCCCAGCGTTGACCCGCCCCGTTTGCCCAGCGAGGCGATGACCGCAAGCGGATTGCGACTTGCAAGCACGTATCGCTGATCGATTTTCATCGACTTCAAGACGTCCGCATACAGCGGCACGAAACGCGAGATGCGCGGCTCCTTAAGCACCAGGAGCGGTGCGTTGCCATATTCCTCGTCGATCAACCGTGCGATCTCGGCCCGATAGAGTCGGGCACGCGCCTTCGACAGGTCGCTCAGATCGAAAGCCCGCCAGTCATCCCATCGGCTGCCAGCCTCGGCCAGCATCCGGTCATGGAGTTCCATAAGCCGCAGCGGCTCCCAGTGGCCTGTTTCGTTGGTTGGATTGGCGCCGAGCATATTCTTCGGTAACCCGGCGCCGAGCAGGCTGATCGCCCTGGTCAGTGCACTGGTGCCGGAACGGTGCATGCCGAGCACCATAATACAGGTGCGCTTGGCGGCGGTCGGTTTGGCTTTGGCTCGCGCCTTCGCCGCTGCTTTGTCGGCGGCACGTGGCGCGGGCGTCGCACTACGCAAATTTTCCGGAGATGGTTGCTTGTTCATGCTGTCAATGTCTGTCTCGTCTCTCCGATCAGAAGACGACGGACCACCTCTTTCGTCGATTCTCGCCATTCCGGCGCCGTCCATCCGAACTCGGACGTGAATTTCGTCCTCGCTAGGCGAGAATTCGCCGGGCGCTGCGCCTTGGTCGGATAATCCACAGTGGCGATATCCCTCACCCGCGCATAGGGGCCACCAAACGCCTGGCTTGTGTCCAGGATATGACGGGCAAAGCCGCTCCAGTTGGTCTCGCCGGTTCCAGCCAGATGATAGACACCGTATGAGGCAAAGTCCTTGTTTCCATGCAGCATCGCCGCGACATGCAAGATCGCGTCAGCGATATCAAGCGCCGAAGTGGGATTTCCCCACTGGTCGGCCACCACCGCTAACTCGTCGCGATCGGCAGCGAGGCGCAGCATCGTCTTGACAAAATTCCTGCCAAACGGGCTGTAGACCCATGCCGTGCGCAGGATGAGATGGCGCGGATTGGCCTTGGCGACCGCCTGCTCGCCGGCGAGCTTCGAGGCGCCGTACACGCTGCGCGGAGCGGGCTCGTCTTCTTCTACATAAGCCCCCTCGCCGCTCCCATCGAAGACATAATCGGTCGACAGATGGATCACCGGTGCACCGATCCGTGCTGCAGCCGCGGCGACATGGCCGGCGCCGATGCCGTTAACGGCGAAGGCAAGGTCCGGTTCGTCCTCAGCCTGGTCGACGGCGGTGTAAGCGGCGGCGGACACGACCAGGTCGGGTCGGGTAGCCACAAGCGCCCGTTCGATCGTCTCCGGCTTCGCCAGATCGAGTTCAGGCCTGCCGAGGGTGACGACCTCGACATCCGGGTGCGTGCGCGCACGCTCGACAAGGCTGCTGACAACCTGGCCCTCGCGTCCGGTGACGACAAGCCTCACGCGGCGCCCTTCCGCGCTTCGCCCAACCGCTCGCCGGCGTACTGCTCGCGTCGGATCGGACCCCACCACCACTCGTTCTGAAGATACCAGTCCACCGTCCTGGCGAGGCCGCTGTCGAAGGTCTCGCGCGGCGTCCAGCCGAGATCACGCTCGATCTTCGAAGCGTCGATTGCGTAGCGCCGGTCATGGCCCGGGCGGTCGGCGACGAAGGTGATGAGATCGCGATAGCGTCGGCCGGCAGAACGCGGCCGCCTGCTGTCGAGGATGTCGCAGATCGCCTCGACCACCGCCAGATTGGTACGTTCCGAGCCGCCGCCGATATTGTAGCTCTCGCCAACCGCCCCCTGGGTCGCGACCATCGCCAAGGCGCGCGCATGGTCCTCGACGAAAAGCCAGTCGCGCACGTTCGCGCCGGCGCCATAGACCGGCAACGGTTTTTCGTCGAGCGCGTTCAATATGACGAGCGGGATCAGCTTTTCGGGGAAATGGAACGGACCGTAATTGTTCGAACAGTTCGACAGGACGACCGGTAGGCCGTAGGTGTCATGCCATGCACGCACCAAATGGTCGGATGCGGCCTTCGACGCCGAATAGGGCGAAGACGGTGCATAGGGCGACTGTTCGGTGAAGATGCCGTTGTCGAAGGGCAGATCGCCGAACACCTCGTCGGTCGAAACATGATGGAAACGAAAACGGCTTTTCTTCTCGTCGGGAAGTCTGCGCCAATATTCCAGGGCCGAATTGAGCATTCGGTAAGTTCCCACGATGTTGGTCTCGATGAACGCGCCCGGCCCGTCGATCGACCGGTCGACATGGCTTTCGGCGGCAAGATGCATGATGACGTCGATGTCGTCGTGGTGCAGCACTTCCAGAATCGTCCTGTCGTCACAGATATCGGCGTGCACGAATCTGTAGTTGTGCGCGTTTTCGATCGGCCGCAACGAGGCGAGGTTTCCCGCATAGGTGAGCTTGTCGATGTTGGTCACCCGGTAGGCCGGATTGCCGCACAAATGCCGGCACACCGCCGAGCCGATGAAGCCGGCACCTCCAGTCACCAGAAAATTCATGCCGCTCTCCTCACGTAAACGTCTTTCACACAAACACCTCGGCGGCGGCGAGCGGCGGCGCCTTGAGGTCCTTGTCCGAAAGTTGAAATCCGCCTGATAGCGATGGCCATTCGACGCCGATGGCGGGATCGTCGAAACGGATCGATCGGTCATGTTCCGGCGAATAGGTGTCGGTGACCTTATACAGCACCTCGGTGTCCGGCACGAGCGTGACGAAACCGTGCGCAAAGCCTTGCGGCACCAAAATTTGATTGCCTTTTTCGGCGGAGATATCGAGGGCCACCCATTTTCCGAATGTCTTCGAACTGCGGCGAATATCGACCGCAACGTCAAGAATCCTGCCGCGGATAACGCGCAGCAGCTTGTCCTGGGCACGCGGGGGAAGCTGATAGTGAAGCCCCCTCAACACACCCGCGGCAGCGGAATAGGAGTGGTTGTCCTGCACGAAACGCAGATCGATACCGGCGTCTGAAAACCGCTCGACGTTGTAGGTCTCGACAAAGAACCCCCGCGTGTCGCCGAACCGCTTCGGGATGATCTCCAGCACGCCGTCGAGGCCGAGGGGCCTGATCTCCAACACCTAGTTCTCCGTCAACTCGATGACGCGCTTGCGCAAATAGGCGGCATATTCATTCTTTCCCAGGCGGGTGGCGCGCTGCAGAACCTTGTCCGCCGTCAGCCAGCCCTGCTCGAAGGCGATTTCTTCCGGGCAGGCAACCTTGATACCTTGACGATGCTCGATCGTGCGCACGAAGGAAGAGGCTTCATGCAGGCTGTCATGGGTGCCGGTGTCGAGCCACGCATAGCCGCGGCCGAGTTGGTGAACCTGCAACTGCCCGCGTTCCAGGTATACGTTGTTGACCGCCGTGATCTCGAGCTCGCCACGCTCCGAAGGTCGGATCGTCGGGGCTATATTCACGACATCATTGTCGTAAAAATAGAGGCCGGTGATGGCCCAATTCGACTTCGGTGCCTGCGGTTTTTCCTCGATCGTCAAAGCGGAGCCGCTGATCTTGTCGAACGAAACCACGCCATAGCGTTGCGGATCCTCGACATGGTAGGCGAACACCGAGGCGCCGCTTTTGCGCGAAGCTGCCGTGCGGCAGAGCTGCGACAGCCCTTCGCCGAAATAGATGTTATCGCCGAGGATCATCGAGACGCTGTCATTGCCGATGAAGTCACGGCCAATGATGAAGGCTTCAGCAAGGCCGTTGGGATGCGGCTGCTCAGCATAGGACAGATCAAGCCCGAACTCTGAGCCGTCGCCGAGCAGATCCCGAAAAACCGGCAGGTCGCGCGGGGTCGAGATGACCAGAACCTCGCGGATTCCCGCCAGCATCAGGACGCTCAGCGGATAGTAGATCATCGGCTTGTCGTATATCGGCAGGATTTGCTTAGAGACCGCCAGTGTCAGCGGATAGAGCCGGGTTCCGCTGCCCCCAGCCAAGATAATGCCTTTCAACAAGCTCTCCTAAAAACCGCCTTCGCTCCCCAGCCGACGCAACTTATTCGTGTTTATGTTTCGCGCGTTCGTGCTTATGTTTCACGCGGCGGCTTGTCAATCTTGGCTTACGTTGGGACGAAGTTTCGATTGGAACAAACAATTTGTCACCGTTGTGGTCGATCTCGATCAATTCGTTCTTCTGGGCCAAACGGTCTGAAAATCCCTTATGGAAGATGATGGCGTTCATAAAGGCAAACGTCATTGCAAGCGCTTCGGTCCGCAACGGATAATCAACCAGTGAATGGATGAGAAGAAAAGACACCGAGAGAAACGCCGCCTTTTGAAGTGGGTCGCGGCGAATTCTAGTAAACGCCATCAAAAGAATTACGAAATAAAGCACCATCAGCAGAATGGCGAGAGCTCCACCTTCGAAGGCTATTTCAAGATACTCATTATGGGCGTGATTGACGTATTGCTTAAAAATCATCTCTTCTTTTTCGTATATCTGATAAGCCTTTTGAAAATTCCCAAACCCAACGCCAGTAGCCCAATTCTCTTTGATTCCTTCGACAGTGGTACGCGCAAATTCTCCTCGCCCGAAATCCGGATCAACCGCCTCGGCATCGATCTTTGTCCACGCGCCCATGGTGTAGACCGAAAGCGCAATGAAAATCAGCAGGATGCCGAATCCACTCGCCTTGGAACGCGCTGAAAGAAAGACGATGGACAGTACGGTGATCGCCAGTCCAATCAGAACACCGGCGCGCGAACCGGCGGCCAAAAGAAGCAGCAAAAGCGTGACCAGCCCGAGCGATCCGGACAAAAGATGTCCGCGGAACAGACCATAATAAACGACGAAGGGGATAGAAACAAAAAGTAATGCCGCAAAATGATTCTCGTTGGCAAAAAGCCCGGCGTTGATCGTGAAAGGCAACAATCCCTCTATGGCGATGTCGTCGGAGAGCGAATATTGAATCGCGCCTGCCAAGCCGTTACAGATAACACCCATAAAAAAGAACGGCAGAAGCCCGTGCACCTGCTCGACGCGCAAACGCAATACGCTCAAAAAAAATGCCGCCGCCGCCACCAGATACAACAGACATTCAATCGTCCGTCCAACTCCGACGCTGACGAAGCGAAAACGAGTTTCTCCAACCAGCCCGGAATCTGCGAGCAACAGCTCTGGTCGCAATCCACTGAAAATCGCCGCAGGCAGCGGGACAATTTGCAAAATCACCAACGCCACAGCGAAGATAAGCAGCCACAGAACAGAATGGGGGACCCTCTGGCCAGAGGTCTGTGAAAAGACAGCCGCCGCCGAGACAATTGCCGCGATCTCAATCAGCGTGTCCGTATAGAGGCCGTTTGCAGTGCCACCGCCGAACAAAAGCGATATAAACAGAACCGATCCGAGGAGATATTTATCCCATTCCGATGGCCGGTCGCTCAAGATGAAAGTCTCTCGATGCTCAATTTGTGCATTATCAACGTACCGACATATCGAAAGCGCCAGCTCTCGGCGATGGCGGCAGTTTCCAGCTTCAACAATTGCATGGGGCACCCAGCCGGTCCAACCGAAAAATCCTGACTGAGCGCTTGGCGGTTGTATGTACCCTCCGGAATATTGAGACGCGCTATTTCGCCGGTCGGCCCCACACATCTGATCGACCAGAACAACTCCTTTGGCAGCTTCAAGTTTCTCGCAGACGCAGCGAGAGAAATTTTATAGGAGCCTGGAGGCAGTTCTATATATTGCTGAAGAGCTGTGTTCTTGACGGGCGTGTTTAGGAAGCGGACCGTCGCTCC
Organism: Mesorhizobium sp. M6A.T.Cr.TU.017.01.1.1; assembly: GCF_004023115.1. NCBI lineage: Bacteria > Pseudomonadati > Pseudomonadota > Alphaproteobacteria > Hyphomicrobiales > Phyllobacteriaceae > Mesorhizobium > Mesorhizobium sp. M6A.T.Cr.TU.017.01.1.1. The sequence continues at coordinate 37,279 of NZ_RZTA01000032.1, read as the reverse complement.
ACCCTCACCTTCGACCGCATCTTGAGATGATAGAAACGTAACTTCCAGGCCCGACTGATTGCCGACCTGCCAGTCAAAAGGCTTACCGCTGGACACAGGCTCAAATGTGCTGTTGAAAATGTACCCGCCCAGCTTTCGTTCTTGATCGGACAGGCTGAAAAGAAACAACCGATACGCTTGTTCATATTCTTTCTGTCGAATATGGCCGGAGATCACATAGGACAATTCGCTTGAGTTTGGTGGCACGCTTGACCCAATCAAATCGAGCAGCAGCCGATTTGCGAAATCGAGCCCGTCGGGCGTTTTGCCCAGCTCGACCAACAGCTTGGCTCTCCAGGGCGGCGCGGCCCTGATGGCCGCCAGTACAGCCTGGTATCCATCGGGGTTCGAGAGGATTGTCGGCAGCCCCTCGGCGATCGCCGGAAATTGATCTGGCCATCGCCGCAGCAAAATATCGATCTCGCCAACAGCCTTTGACAGATCGCCTGTTTCGATCGAGCGGCCGATCGACCTCTGGAGCGCGTGGATTTCAGTCTTGGATAAATTTCGAGCCTGATCGAAAAATTCATAGGCTTGGACTTTGTCACCTTGTCGGTACTTGATCTCGCCGATCAGGCTGTAGAGACGTGCGTCCGCAAGGTCAAAGCGAAGCGCGCTTTCGGCCTTGGCAAGCAATGCGTCGAGATCGGGAGCGGTGCTTGTATCGTTCAGGTCGTTGGTAATTTCGCCTATCAGGGCATTGACGTTCAGCGGATCCAGCGCAAGGGAAACGGTTGGCGTTTCGGTTTCAAGAAATCGACTTAGCCCGATCGACGAAGCCGCCAACACCAGAACGGATGCGACGAACCAAACGCCTGAACGCCGGAGATTTTGCATAAGCGGGCTGGTCTGCTCCGTCATCGACTTTGCCCTCAATTTTCGGGGTACCCGTGCCGTAGTCGTAATACTGATAGTTCATATACTTGTAGCCGTAGTTGTAATCGAACTTGTTCACTGCAAACTTCGACATCGCCGCTCCGACCACGTTCGCGCCGGCAGCTCGCAGGCGTTTCAACGCCGTCTTCGCCGACTTGCGCGTCACCTGATTGGTAGAGATGACCATCAATGTGCCCTCGGCAAGCCGGCTGAGGATGGGCGCATCTGAAAGGCCGACGACCGGTGGGGCATCGATTATGACAAGATCGAAGCGCTTGCCGAGATTCGTGATGATCAGTGCCATCTTCGGTGAAGAAAGCAGGTCAGCGGGGTTCGGCGGGATCGTTCCAGAGGTCAGAACGGTCACATTAGGATATTTCGTCGCCCTGAAAATGCTTGCCAGATCTTCCTTGCGGACGGTGTTCGTCAGGAGGTTGCTCAGTCCGATTGTGTTGTCGAGACCAAACAGCCGATGAAGATTGGGCTTTCGAAGATCGCCGTCGACAATGAGAACCCTTGCACCGAGCGCCGCAAAATCCTGCCCGAGCTTGAACGAGGTGGTCGACTTGCCTTCCGAGGGTTCCGAACTCGTGACCAGCAGCGATCGCGGCGCACCTTCGGCGCCGGAGAACTGCAACGACGTTCGAAGCGAACGGTAGGCTTCGGATAGTCCGGATTTCTGATCGGCGATGCTGGCTATGAGTTCCCGGTCATCGACAAGCGGCAAGATGCCGAGCATCGCCAATCCCAATTCCTTTTCGACCTGCTCAGGATTGGTGAAGGTGTTGTTCAACAACTCGATGATATAGATAATTGACGCGCTCAGAGCCATGAAAAGAAACAGAGCGATTGCAAGACTAATTGTCAATCGTGGAGAATAAGGGCTGCCAGGCTGTGTTGCGAAATCCACGATTGCGGCACTTTGTGACTTGAGCTCTGAGCTGACGCCAACCTCGTTCAGCTTGGTAATAAGGCTGTCATACTGAGACCTATTGGAATCAACCTCGCGCTTCAGGATCGTGTATTTGATATTTTTGTCGTTGAAGATAACCTGCTGCATCTCCATCTCGGCGAGCTTTGACTTAAGGTCGGCTTCCTTGTTCTGAGCTTCCTGGTATTTCTGTCGCAGCGAATCGGTTATAGTCAAAACGCCATTGTTATAAAGCCGTTGCAGCTCCTTGATCTGCGACTGAAGCTGCTGCATTTCCGGAAAACCGGGTTTCAATATGCCCAATTTTTGTTGATACTGGCTGGTCAAATCGGCCAGTTTATCGCTGAGCTTCTGCAGACCTTCGCTTTCCAAGACCGGGCCAAGGCTTGCGCCGCGACCTTTGTCGATTTGTTCCACCACCCGGCCGGCATCGAGACGTTCCTGGATTGCTGTCGCGAGCGCCGTGTTCAAAGCCTCGATGTTCGATCCAATCAGCGACTTTTCGTCGCCGGTTATGGTGATGCCAACATCCTTTGCGTAAGCGACGAGTTCCTCCTCCGACTTCTGCAGCTTTTGCTTGACCTGCAAAACCTGTTCCTGAATGAATTGCCGTGCCAGGTCTGAGGTTTCGCTGGTCTGATCGAGGCGCTGGTCGATAAAACTCTGCGCAACCTGATTGGCTATATCACTTGCATATTTCGGTTTCTGGTCGGCAAACGTAATCGACAGCAGGCTGGTGTTGGGGACCAAATTGACTGTGAGGTCACCTCGAACGCGACCGATTGCAATCTGCTCACGTTCCTCCGGGGTTGTCTCTTCAATGGAAGGCGATTTGGAAATTCCGAACGCACGATAGAAAATATTGCTAAGCGAGAAGTTCGGGGTCGGAAACAGGAAATCCGGCTTTTCGCTAAGCCCTAGTTTGAAAACCACGCGCTGCGCCAAAGCCCGGCTTTTCAGCTTTTCCCGGGCGGTTTCAAAGACCAGATAGGCGTCGCTGGCTTCAGAAACCACTTCAATGTCCTTGAAGACCTTGGCCGAAGGAACCAGCACTTCCAATTGTGCTGTTGCCCGATATTTTGGCGTCTGCATCATGGTAACGATGACGCCGGCGACAAGCCCGCCGGCTACCATCATGACGATCAGCCACCGATACTGGACAACGTAAAAAAGCAGCTTGAGCGGATTGAAGCCCTCGTCCTGCTCCGAGTAATCGCGGCCGTAGGGGCTATAGTTTTGCGCGCCGTCATAATACAGGTCGGCGGACAGGGCTTGGCCGTGTCCTGGGCCTGCAATTTGATGCTGTCTGTTACGATCGAGCATGGTGCGACATGATCCTGGGGTTTGTCTGTGTTCCGAAAATTCCGACCAGCTGCAATTTATAGTCCCGGGACCACCGCAAGTCTCGCTGCGCTTGATGCAACTCCGAGAGCGTCTTTGAGATTGTTCATCGCAATTTTCGATTTCGAGGCGAAGACGACAACCTTGTCACCACCGTAGATGCGTGGATTGCGGCTCTTGCCAGCACGAATCTCCTCCACATTGTAATTTGCGACCAACGTGTTTGGGCCAATAGTGCGGTAGACAAAGACCTTTTTTGCATCTCCAACATTATTAAACCCTCCGGCAAGGGCGATCGCATCGATGAGAGAAGAATTGCTCGATACCGGAAAGATACCGGCCCTGGCAACTTCGCCGTCGACGGTAATGCGCTGTCCGATCGATTCCTTGACGAAAACCGACACATCGGGCGACTGCAGATAGTTGGCGCCGTATGCCGTTTCGATTTCCTGCTCCAACTGACGGACGGTCTTTCCCGCCGCGGCGACGGTGCCGATAAGTGGAAGCGAAATTTGCCCGCCGGCGTCGACTTGAACGGTTCTGTTCAGATTGTCGACCTGGAACACATTCACCTCGAGCACGTCGTTCGGAGACAAAGGCTGCTCGCTGCCGTTCTGGGTGTTTTGCGGCGCAGGCAGGTCCTTTACGACCTGCAGGGCACCGCCGCCCGAAAGCGGCGCAGAGGTTGAAGTCAATTGCAGCGCATCGACCGAAGCCGGTGTCGTTGACGAGGTGCTTGTGCAGGCAGACATCGTGAGCGAAGCGAGCAAGACACACATCGTGCCCATACAGCCTTTTGCGAAATGAAAAACGCCCATCACGCCGTCCCACCCTTCAACAAGCGACCCAATCCCGCAAAGCGACCGACGTTGCCGGGGCTTGGTTTTTTTGCGTGTGCCTTTCCGACCGGCTCGAGGTGCCGATTCGCCAATATTTCGCCTGGACGTTTGAACACCATATTGCGGGCCTCATCTTCCCCACATCGCTTCGCGGCAGCAGCGACTGCCTGCGAGAGCCCAGGACGCCGGCGAGTGGCGCCATGAGTGTCGGATGCGATAATATCTACCCTGCCTTCGTCAATCAGCTTTTCCGAATAGTAAAGTGCCGTGCGCCCAAAAGCACCAACAATCGAGTCTGCCGTAAGCTGAACAAGGCAGCCCATTGCATTCAACCTCTCGACAACGTCGTAATTTGCCTTGATCCAGGTCAGCCGCTCAGGATGGGTAAGAATCGGGACGAACCCGGCATTTACGAGACGTAGAGCAAGATCTTCCAGCCTTGGCGGTAAAACGTGATGCGGCGGTTCGAATAGAAAATAGCGAGACCTGTTTAACGTCGGCACATCGCCGAGAGCCAATTGCTCCGGAAGATCGGGCGCTACATGAACGTCGGCGCCGACATAAAGAGCGAGCGGTATTTCGGCCCGGCGCAGCGCCTGCTCCAGCCCTTGAACAGCTCGGGCAATATTTGCTGATCCGTTTTCATACATGCCTGGCACGATATGAGGCGTGCACGCCATATGGGTCGTTCCGTCTGCCACGGCCAGCCGCGCCATTTCCAGCGATTCAGCAAGACTGCGCGAGCCGTCATCAAGACCGGGCAAGATATGGGAATGCAGGTCGATCATTGACGTTTGTGGCCGCACTGAAGCAACGTGACATTTTCTCCCGGATAATAGGCAAATGCGCCACCCGCACGATAGCGAATGACGCATTTATCAAATTCATGCAATGCTTTAGCTGCCAGATTCAAGCTATTCGCCGACGGCGCTGCCGTCATCGTGCAAGCGAATGATCAGCGTTGCCGCGCCACCTGTCACGGTGCGAGTTCGCCCAAGACGAACCGCACCCAGCTCCAACTCAAGCAATAGAGCGGTATGGTTGACGAGTTTCATCAATACCCCGGCTCCAGCCGGCGCGCTAAGCCCAAGGCACAGAGGGCACCGGCGACACAATCGCAGCAGAGGCAGTCACATGCCTTTGCTGCGATTGTCCTGTTGCGCCTAACGGCTCACGCCGTCGTCGTCATCCTGCGTTGCAGCCAGAATACCGGCGGCGGCAGCCATACCACCGAAAATGAATAGCGGAGTGTTGGACCGGTTGCCGCCCGGGGGAATCTGACCCGTATACTCAGAGCTAACGGCGGCTGCCGTCTGCTCAGAGCCCACAACTTTCAGGCAGATATTGTTCTCGACACGAGAAATGTCGAGGCTTGAATTAGCCGGCACATCTAGGTTGCAGCCACCGACCTTGACGGAAGCCGATCCCTTGGCTCCGACCACTACGCGGCTGCCGAAATCCAGCGCATTTCCAGCTTTGGCCGGGCCATAGCCGGCGGCTTGCGAAACCATTACGTCACCATTGGCGTGCCCGATGGAACCAATCGAATTCGCCGCTCCCTGGTAAGGGGTCGTACAGGTGCATGGCGTGTCCTGAGCGAAAGACGAAACCGAGCCGAAGCCGATTGAGGCGACAAATCCGGCCAACGCAATTTTTACAGTAAGGTTCATTCGTTTCGATCCTTTTTTCCCGCCGTACCTCGTCCCGCCCAAGTACCAAGGTATTGAACAAGCGCGTAACAGCTTTTTGCTTTGATTCCAACCTGCTTCGCAGGTGCGAGATGACTTTTTGGTTCCGCTGTGTTTCATCGGACACACTCACGTGGCAGATTTGAATTTAGCATTTTAGCGCCGGCCCATCTGGAAATTGTCGGAAAGTCAGGTCTATTTCTTGGGCCCTGATGACCGCCAATCGCGCCGTGCTTCGTACAGGGATTATGAGTCGACTCTGTTTGACTTGGGGGCGTCATCGCGCATCCTGCCTTTCGTTTTATGACAGTCGCGATCCATGGGAATGCGAGGGGCAGTTAGGGAACCCGTGAGCTACGAACCCGACAAGCAAGATTTGTAGATCGGACCTGCCTGCGCAGGCTGACCGCACAAGATGCCGTTCTCGGCAAGCTTCGCCGCCAAATCCGTGCCATCGGACGTGAGGCATTGCACAACGATGGCATCACCAAACTTTGAGGCGACATTGCCGTCGCAAGGCGTCCCCGTGCCGACCGGTTTGCAGGTCAGGGCGAGCCCTTGGTAATCCCGGCGCGCCGCCTCCGTTACCATCGCACGCATAGATCGCGGCTTGGTAAACGCCACGCCGCACAACACAATCTTGCGGCCACCGACGCGAAGATCATCGACCGCCTGGATGGAAAGCTTGCCATCAAACGGCTCAAGCGCCGCTTGCGGCCTAGGGGGTTGCGAACGAACAGGCGTCCCTTTTTTCACGATGATGGCAAAGAAGCCAATCGCAAACGCCAAGGCAACGAGTGCCAGCAAGCCTATTTTCTTGAACGACAAAAATTCTCACTCCCGCCGTGGCCAAGCACGCGTCTCTCCGTCAATCGCTCTACCGAGATTCGCCGACCGTGCTGTCGAGATACTGGGTCAGCGCACAGACCAGATGGTAGAAGATGCTTGCCGGTACATCGCTCGCCAGCGAGCGCCCCCGCTCGTCGATGCGGTCTATCCACAGGCCGAGCGGCGCCGGATTGATGTGCCAACGGAACAGGCGACCGACACGTGCTTCGATCTCCGGCTTGAGGTCGGGACCGCCCGAACCGTCCAGTGCAATCGCTGCTTTGATTGCTTCGGCCTGCGGCCAACTGCGCGAGACAAGGTCGAGCGGCAGGCCTTGCCGCGAGACGGCGCCATAGGCGAGGCCGGTGGCGCGATTGAGGCCGTTGGCGATGGCCGAGGCATAGAGCTTTCTGGCAAAGCTGGTTAGTTCGCTCTGGCCGGTGCGCCCTGCGAAGTCGACCAGCAGCGAAGCCCATTCGAAATGGTGGCCGGGTTCCGTCCATCCGCCTTTCTCGCCCTCCGCCGGGCTCCACTCGGCGTCGAAATATTCGCCCAACGTCCAGCTTTCCGGATCGAAGAAATGGCTGCGAAACAGATCGACGATGCGCGCGGCGCGGCGAAGATAGGCGAGATCGCCGGTCGCTTGATGCCAGGCCAGGAAAGCCTCGAGCAGATGCATGTGTGGGTTGGAGCGGCGTTCGCCCGCGCCGCTCGACGTTTCGAGAAAGCCGGTCATGCGGTGATCCTCGAGATGCGCGTCGAGAAACGAAAACGTTTCTTCGCCAAGCCGCAATGCATCGGCATTGCCGACCATATGGGCATGCGCCAGCGCAAGGAGCACGCAGGAATGATCGTAGGCATCCTCTGTGGCATCGGCGACCGTGCCATCGACATTAAGCGTGCGCACCCAGCCGCCATTGTCGGTGCGGCCGTTCCTGTTCATGAATTCGATGCCGTGGCTGATCAACCTGTCGGCGGGCCCATCCCAGCCGCGCGCCTTGGCGACAGCGAAGGCGTAGACTTGCCTGGCCATGGTGCGCATGCGCTTAGGCTTCATCAGCGGTGTGGCGTCAAAGCCGAGTGCCTCGTGGAAACCGCCATGGCGCTCGTCGACACCGACCGTGGACCATAGCGGCACCGTCTCTTCAAACAGCCAGTGGTGAACGCGGCGCCGCCAAGCGCCGCTTTCGATCACGCGGTCGTCGGCGGGCGTGAACCTGGTTTCAAGCCGACCGCTCTTTTCGAGCTGCTCTACAATCTTCTTGACGTTCTGGCTGCGGCTGACCGGGGCGACGAAGGTGGCGTCGGCGGTCGAGACGATGGCAACGTCCTTCAGGCCGATGGCCGACAGCAAGCGACTGTCGCTGCGGATGTAGGAGTTCTCGCAGTCGATGGCGACGACGTCGCCGACGATGACGTTGCCCTCTTCGTCGGAGGGACCGACATCGAGCAGTGATTGCCAGGAACCGAGATCGTTCCAGCGGAAGCCGGCCGGTACCATGGCGATGTGACTGGCGCGCTCCATGATCGCGTAGTCGATCGACGTCGAGGGAATGGCGGCGTAGAGCTCCAGAGGCATATAGAGACCGGAAAGATCTGATGTCGCTGCCTGGTAGGCAATTTCGGTGGCATTCCATATCTCGGGCTCGAAAGCCGTGAAAGCGTCGCGCATGGCGCTGGCACGAAACAGGAAGATGCCAGTGTTCCAGTAGAAGTTACCGGCCGCCAGATAGCTTTGCGCGGTCGCGAGGTCCGGTTTCTCGACAAAACGCGAGACATCGCAGATGCCATCCTTCTCGCCGGCGACCTCGATATAGCCGTAGCCGGTCTCCGGCTGGCTAGGCTTGATGCCGAACACCACCAGCCGGCCCGCGCGCGCCGCACCGGCGCCGTTTTCCACGCTCTGCCAGAATTGCCGTGCGGTAGTGATCTCATGATCGGACGGCACCACCAGCACCAGGCTGTCGCCATATTCGGACAAGGTGCGCAGCGTCGCCAAGGCAACGGCGGCGGCAGTGTTGCGGCCGGTCGGCTCGAACAAGGGGCCGCCGCCGGAAAGGTCGAGGCCGGCGAGGTCGGCATGGACGCGGTCGGCGTGCCGCTCCGAGGCAATCAGGAAAATCGGCGTTTCACCATCCGGCCGCGCCGTCAACCGGCGCAACGTCTTGGCCAGCATCGAGCCATCGCCCGAAAAGTCATGGAACTGCTTGGGATTGTCCTCGCGCGACAGCGGCCACAGCCGTGAGCCAACGCCGCCGCTCATGACAAAACTGACGATCCGTTCGGTCATTGGGTGACACCTCTGACATTTTCAAACAAAGCAAGGAGCGCTGCCGCGTAGTCTCGGCGGCGCATTTGTTGCCGACCCTGCAGCACGGCGACACTATCGCGGGCTAAGCGTGGGCGCTGCCCGGCCTCCAGGAGTCGCTGCGCCAGCGCTTCTGCACTATCGGGTGCGAAGAAGAGCGATTCCGGCGCCTGCTCGCGATGCAGCGGAATGTCGGACAGCAGCATCGGCGTTCCCAGCGACTTCGCTTCCTCGACCGTGGTTGACCACCCCTCGAAGTGCGAAGGGTTCAGGAGATAGTCCGCGGCTCCGATCAGGGCGACGACATCGTCATAGGGAATCAATCCGAGGTGTCGAAAATGGCTTCCGAGCCGGTGCGTTTCCGCAAGCTCCATCATGCGCTTGAACAATGTCGGGTCGCGCGGATCGGTGGTGCGCCCCGTGAGGATTATCGGCGGCAAGGAGTCCAGCGCCCCCATTTGGCCTATATGCCTCAACGCCTCTATGACCAGCCTATGGTTCTTGTGGATCCAAAACTGGTTGGGGAGGAAGAAGAAACGCGCAGGCAGACCATGTGCCTGTCGCGCCTCATCGGCGCGCGCCAGGATGGCACCGGGATCGAGGTCGATAGCGAAACGCACGACAGCGGTCTTGTTGCGCGAGGCTGGATAGAATGTTTCGCAGTCCGCCAGCGCATCCCCACTCGATAGCATTATCGTACGATTTCCGGACGTCTGCAGGCGATAGCCGAGATCCCTGCGCCACCAGGCGCTACGCGGAAAGAGTTGCGGCAGGCGCCGGTGCTGGAAATCCGGGATCCAGGAAACAACCGGTACTGGAAACCGGTTCCCGAACCACTGGGCGACTTCAAACACAACATCGATGCCTTGCGCAGCGACAAGGTCCGCGAAGGCACGATCCCTTCCGCCAGCAAGTGCGATCAGCCCTCGCCTGCCGAGCCCGGCGCCCATGACCCGGTCATCAATAATAGCGGGTGCAGCCAACATATGATCGAAGGACGCGCCAATGCTTGAATGCTGCTCGGGTGTAAGAAACAGTTTCGCCTGCACCTTACCACGCAGCTCGGAGGCGATAACGCTCAACATGTTGCGTAGATAGGATTCGCCGCCTGACCAAGTTCCGCGGCCGATGAGAGTGAAACCGACGGTAATCAAGGCGCGGCGCGCCGCTGACGACCGACAGGCTCGGCGAGAACGTCGGCGCGATACCAATCGACGTAGCCTGCAATACCCTTGCTGAGCGGCACCTGCAACTGAAGCCCCTCCGGGACGCCGGACGGATCCGAGATCAGATTGACAGGGTCGCCCCGCCGGGACTCACCAGAAAACGAGAGGCGATGGTTCCCTCCCCAGGCCTTCAAAATCATGCTGGAAATCGTGCTGACGGACGCAGCTGCGCCCGCACCGCCATTATAGATGGCGAAGCGCGGTTCGCCGGCAGGCAAAATGCGATGGATCAAACGCACGACATCCGAGACATGGTGCCAATCCCTCATTTCCGTACCCGTGCCGCCAAGCACAATGTCGGTTTCGCCTGCCGCGAGCCTGCCGCAGAGATCCCAGAGCAGCTGCTTGCGCAATCCTTCGCCATAGACCGAAAAGAGGCGAGCCACCGAGACCGGCTGGCCGTATGCGGCACAATATGACCGGCCAAGCTCCTCGACCATGCGTTTGTGATAGCCATACGGAGAATAGGGATCGAGCGCCGCGTCGACCCTGATCGAACCGGCATGCCCGCCGCCATAGACCGCAGCCGAGGATGCAAGAACGACAGGTGCATCGGGTGCGTGGCGGCGCAAGAAATCAAGCACACGAGCCGCAGAGACAACACTTTGTTCAAAGTCCTTCAGGGGATCGGCAATTGACTGGCCGACCGTTGCGCCACCCGCCAAATGATACACGGCTGCTGGGCGGCCATGCGCCGCCAGAGCCGCATCCAGCGTTTCCACGGTCACCCCGCCCGAAAGAAAGGCGCCGTGGGTTGCCATAGCAAACTCGGGTGCTTCTTTTCGACCGAAGCCAATGACGTGGCAGCCCTTTTGAGCAAGGAAACGAGCGAGGTGCAGGCCGATAAAACCGCCGGCTCCAGTCACCCAGACAGGCTTAGCCTCTTGTGATTGTGTCAAGAAATCAGTCCTTCCCGTGCTTATGGCAAAGGAAAGAGACCAGGCGCCCGGGCCGGCGGTCAACCGACGCGGCGACCCTGGCGACGACACCAAAGGGAACAGGCGAAAGAGCCAGGCGAACAACCGGGGAGAACGGGCCAAAGATTTTGGCGAGCCTCTCGCGAATCTCAGATGGTGTCATTGGGTCATAATTCACGACGGACTGGAATGAGTTCAATTCGCGGTCGATCGTCAGCCCGGCCTCCTGGATTGCAGCGCGGTAGGCCGCCAGCGTAAAGGCGTTCTCTCCACCATAGAGGTGATGAAGCGGGTGAGCGCGCAGAAAAGGCTCGAGTTGCTGCGGCCCGGAGACAACATGGTCGCGCAACGACAGGATCGTCGCGCCTTCGCGAGAGAGACGCGCCATTTCGCGGCAGAAAGCCGGAAGATCATGGGCGTGATGAAGCACCTGCCGTGCGACGACCAAATCATAGCCTGCCGCGGATAACGGGATCGCCTCACCGAACGCTTCGATCACGTCGATCGGCGTGCCTGTCCTTTCGGCAAGAGTCCGGATCGCAGCGGCGCCTACGAGTGCGCTCGGATCGGGCTCGACAGCGGTTACGGACCACCCCTCGCGCGCCAAGGCATAGGAGAGAATGCCGTTGCCGGCGCCAAGATCGAGAGCACGGCCCGCCTTGCGCGGGATCATGCTGCGAACCGCGTCGAACTCCGCGCTTTGGTGATAGCGCTGTGCGGCCACAACCGGATCGTCAAAATAGGCGGCGCGGGCGAGCTCTTTCATCGAAGGCTCGCTCATGCACCAGCGGACGGCGTCTTCCCAATTCATGGCCGCTTCACGCATCGAGAGAACCCAAATGCTGGATCATCCGCGCCGGATTTCCGGCGACAACTGCGTAAGGCGGCATGTTCTTGGTCACAACAATCTCGCTCTCTCGCCAGATTTCTCAGATTGCCCGAGACGACCACCGCCAAGGCTTAGCTTAACGAGTGGGATAGCGCTTCGGTCATAGGCCCGCATGCTTCGCCCGTCCACCATCCCAGGCGGATAATTTCCAGCGTCGATCACGCTTTAGTTAGGAGGTTGTTCGAGACGTCCAGCTAAGCTACCGTTTCGAGACTCGTCAAGTTCAGATCACGAGAATTCGACCCGCGCCAATATCGGAAGCGCAAACTCACCCGTTGCGGACTACGGATAGCGAGCATCATGTTTTTCAAGACAATATTCTGCATAATATGCCTTCTAACGTCTTGGCCGGCGATAGCGCAGACGCAGGCTCCGTTCAGGCTTTTCGAGGCTATGAACTTCGCCGGCGGGCCCGATTTTCGTTCGTTCGGCTTCGAGTACCTGAGGATCGTGGACCCTCATGTTCTGGGACCGGACGTTCCCGACGCTGGCCAAGTGCAGCAAGCGCTGGCAATGCCGAGGAGTAACGAATATCTGAATATCGACATTGAAAGCTGGCCCTTGGAGGGCCCGGATCAAGCGTCGTCCATCGCGAAATATCAGAAGACGCTCAGCGCCTTCAGAAAGTCAGACCCGAGCGTCAAGCTCGGCCTTTATGCTGTCTTGCCGCTCAGGGATCATTGGAGAGCGATCGGCCACCAGGGCGCCGTTGCACTGGACGATTGGAAGCAGCAAAACACCAAGATCGGGTCCGCCCTCGTCCCTTATGTCGATGCGCTATTTCCCTCCCTGTATACATTTTACGGCGACAAGGACGCCTGGGTGGCCTATGCACGGGCCAATATCGGGGAAGCACGAAGGATTTCACAAGGGAAGCCGGTCTACTGCTTTCTGTGGCCGCAGTTTCATAAGACCTTGGCCTTTCTGCCAGGCGATCTCTGGTATACCCAACTGGACACTTGCAGGAAGCTGGCTGACGGTATCGTTCTATGGGGTACCATCGGCAGCAATTCCCCTTATCGGCCAGCGAAATGGGATGAAAAAGCGGAGTGGTGGCAAGCTACCTTGAGATTCCTGAACGAGCTTGACAAGGCTCCATAGTGGCGGGTCAACGTATCGCCGGCTCATGTCCGGTGCATACCGGTTTTCGAGCGGGCTATGGCGTCCGGTTATCCGGCCCTGATGGGTGCTCCAAACCGGGCATATGAGCGCGACATCATGCGTCGGTGTGCCCACAAATCAAACGACCTCATGGCGTTGACGCGGAAGATCATGACCGTAACGACAATCCAAAGGAACGCTGCACCCCAGAGCGATCCGGAAAATTGGGCTCCGACGATGGCTTGCGTGGTCAAAAGCGGCAGGAGCGCCAAGCGCCTGTCGGCCAAAAACTTTACCGCCTTTGCTACCTTCACGAAAACCGGAACGAATATCGCCATGCCGAGAAGCCCCATGGCTTGAAGGATCTCCATGAACATATTGTGCGGATATCCGTACAAAGGCAGTTGCGTCCCGTATCCAAACAATGGGTTTTGCTGAAAGAGCTCCCACGACAATGCAATCGATCCAAGACGGCTCGTTGTTGAAGTGTCTTTTCCAATCGCCGTCAAATGGAACTTATCCAGCAACGGCGTTATGTCCGTGACCGCCAACACCAACACTGCGCCCGTAAGAAACAACAGACACATCATCATGGTCATGAATTTGGGACGGAGCATGGGAAGCAAAATGGCGCAACATGCCAAGGCGACAATCGGACCGCGAGCAGCAGCCAGATAAATGGCGGCTGCCGAGGTGACGATTACAGCAACAATTGCGATCTTCAGAATTTTTCTTTGGGGAATTCTTATCAGCGTGTACGAGGCGATAAGTGTAGTCACACCGGCGTGACCAATGGAAATAGGGTTCAACCGCGCGAAATGGACTCGGTCCGTACTATCGATCAGCACGGCATTGGAGCCACTATATTGAAGCCAAACGATGCCCGCCACGCTCAATGCCCCAACAGCAAAAAGAGCCCACGCCACGTTGATCTCCGACCATCTGTTCGTCGACAGGCCCAGAAAAGCCGCGGGCACGATCGAAGTGATGATGGCAAATACAAGATCGTCCCTCGCCTTAGCGATCTCGGAAGCGTCAATGCCAAGCTTCAGCAGGTAAAGTCCGACGAAAGACAATAACCATACGTCCCCGAACCGCCAGGCTTTCTGCCGGTCTGAAAACAAAAAAGACAGCCCACAGAGGCAAACTACCAGAAGCCGAAAGGCGATCGAAAGCCTCTCATCTTCTCGTCCGGTCACAGATGAAAGGAGCCCGACCAACGGATAACCGGCAAGCGCCAGAGCAAAGCTCCACGCCCACAAATCCTTGTAAATCGGGACGGGTTTGCTGACATGCATAACGATAATGGCACCTTTGAAACAGCAAGATCGATACCATGTCTCTTCCAGTCAAGACAATGGGTTGGCGCTGGCCACCCAATGCGCGTCGCCCAAAAGCCCGCTCTCGGGTCATAGCCGCTGCACACAGAGCGTCCCATCGCTATTGATCGCTAAACGACGGAATCCTCCGCTATGTCAGTTCGAGAAACCGCTCAAATTGTCGCTGCTTGCTGTATTCTTCACGGATTGCGCGGTGACCGGCCCAACCGATCCCGTCCCAGTTCCCGCTGTCCAATTGCCGTGCGATTTTTTCTGATGCGTCCTGCGGGTGCTCATAAACTGCCATGGTTTGCCCATCGTACATCGGCGCTGGATAGTTACCGGAATCGGAAACCAGCAGAGCCCCGGCACCCAAGGTTTCGAAACAGCGCATATTGCCACGGTCAGGGCCTGCCATGTCGATTGAGGCGTTGACCACGACCTTGGCTCTTCCAAGCTGCGCGTACATAGAGCGACCGAATACGGGAGGCGCACTGACCTCGCGGATCGCAGGCGGGCGCCGCACCGCTCTCAGGGGACCGAACCAGCCAAGCGGCGTTTCGGCCAGCGGTGTATAGCGTGATAGATCCAAATGGAAAACAACCCGGCGGCGGCTGGAAAGACCTGCAACAGCTTCCAATATCTGCCGCCGGCGCTGGTGATGGCGACTGTAACCACCGAAGAACAGGACATCGATGTCCCTGTCCCGATTTGCGGCGACGGTATCGAGCTCCGGATCATGAGCGGGGAAAAAGTGAGCCGTCCTGGCGCCCTGCTCCTCCCAAAGTTGTCGCATGGACGGAAAATTGCAAAGCACGAGATCATAACCTGAAAAGTCAATCTTGCCTGGTGCGGCGCGCCAGGCAATCTTTCGTTTCACATGTCCTGGCAAGCGGCGCACAAAGGTGGCGTCGTAGCGAAATGGATCGAGATTGTAGAAGACATCTGTCTTGTGGTGCTCGATCTGAGCAAGCAGAATGTCGGCCAGCGGCGTATCTTGGCCCAGCCCGTTTTCGCGCGCCCAAGCCCGCTGCAGTGATTCGTCGTCGCCGTTCGTAAAGAATGCCTCCGGGCTACGCCCGAGTATCGGCAAGAGAATGTGTGCCGCCCCGTAGCGATCGTTCAGAAACACTTCCTTCTGCTGCTCGAATCCCCTGGCCTGCC
Organism: Mesorhizobium sp. M6A.T.Cr.TU.017.01.1.1; assembly: GCF_004023115.1. Classification (NCBI taxonomy): domain Bacteria; kingdom Pseudomonadati; phylum Pseudomonadota; class Alphaproteobacteria; order Hyphomicrobiales; family Phyllobacteriaceae; genus Mesorhizobium; species Mesorhizobium sp. M6A.T.Cr.TU.017.01.1.1. Next base: position 21,813 of record NZ_RZTA01000032.1, on the reverse strand, counting down.
CGACGAGGTCAGCAAGCCGGGGCCGATAGCTTGGGTTGAGCCCAGAATTTTGAAAAAGTCGCATGGCCTCGTTCTTACTGGTGAGTGGGTTTTGTAGCGCTGATGACGAAGCCGGAACAGAACATGCGCCAGTTCAGGGCCGCGCAAAGATTCTCGAACAGAGCGACGGAAAGATAGGCGGGTAAAAAGAACGCAAAGTAATCGCTGGCGCGGTAAAATGACATGACGTCGACCCGCTCAAATCCTTGGTCGCGAAACAGCTTCGCCATGTCCGAAGGAGAGCAATGGTCAAAAAAGGCCGGGTAGCCGGTAACACCGACGGCAGACGGCCTAAGGTGCGGGATCAGCCATTTTTGCATAACCGGTCCGACGAGCCGCAATGCCACCGAATAGGGGTGCCATTTCGATGGGATGTAGTGGTGCATCACGCCCCCCGGCCGTAGCGCCAAAAACATCGAACGCGCCGCCGCCTTGTTGTCCGGTATATGCTCCATCAATGTGATCGAAATCAGCATGCCGGCCTCGACATCGACTGGCCGCTCAATCGACTGGACGACAAATCGATCATAGATGCGATAGCAGTCTGGCTTCTCCTCGATGTCGAGCCCGATATAGGTAAAATCAGCACTCCGCTTGAGGAGTGGCCGGTCAATCCCGCCGACTTCGAGGATCGCCGACGGCCTTAGGCGCGCAACATCGTCAGCGATACGCCGTTCAAGTTCTTCCTTGTAGGATGGCGCACCGAAGATTCGGGGAAAACGGCGTTCGAGCCATGCTGCAGCATTCCTGTTCCAGCCAATAAATGTCTTGAGAATCACCGTATCCCTTTTCTGCCAATCGGTCGTACCGCGGATAGCTGCTTCCTAGTGGATATGGCATAGCCAGCTGCACCACGAGATTCGCCCCATTTCTCCAACCCGATGAAGGTGGCGCCTCTCGCGCAATTCGATTTCTGGATGCCGGTCAAGAATGAAACGAAGCGTTGTCGTGTCTCTCTTCTGTGCGCCGGATGACGAAATCGAGCCTGACAGCTCTCGGCGACACCGGTTGCAGGCACAATATTCGGCGGTCCTGTATTTTTAGCCTCCCCCCGAAGACGGTGGGGCTGATACTTTTTCGGCTATTAGAAGATAACCCATCGGCATGCTCTCGCGAGTCGCAAGCCCCAATTTCTTGACAGGCGGCAATGCCCGCATCAGGCTGGTCAGCCAATAGACCGAACTGGCAATCCGGGGCCGAGACGCCACCGCCTTCGTGGCAAGATCGGAAATAACATCTGTGACGCCGCCGTAGGACGACAACTCGATTGTGCTTAGGCCCGCCTTCATCGTCATCCGCTCCAAGGCGAAGCGGGTGTAGCGATGATAATCGTGGGGAACCTCGTGCAGCCAGTAAAAAAACGGCACGCCGATTATCAACTTACCACCAGGCCTCAAAGCCCGGGCTGCACTGTCGAACAAGGCCTGCGGCGTATGCAGATGTTCGATAACGTCGCTGGCGATGACCGTGTCGAAACTCCCTTGCTCCAGGACCAATTGCTCGTTGAGGTCCGCGAAAAGGTCGACGTAGGCGGCGCCATGGGTGCTGCCCGGCCAATCGACACAGAAGACATCACTGACATGCTCGCGATAGATCCCGTAAAGCGGAACGGCACCACAGCCCAAATCGACAAGACGACCCTTGGCATGAGTAGCGATCGCCGCGGCATAGACGGACGCCAATCGATCGGCGATCAATCGCGACCGCGCCGGTACCTCCTTGCGGTTCGAGCGCCAAACGCCCTTGCCGGTCCGTTCGAACTTAGTAGGCTTCCACTGCTCGGCATTCTTCATTGAACCTGGCCCTCAGCGAAGTCGAGAGGTTCCGCAATTGTCGGCAGCATCATGGCGTGTCGAAGGCGATCGCGCGTGTGCCGTTGGGTGAAATGATCCAGCACGCGCTGGCGCCCGGCATCCCCCATCTTGGCAGCACGGTGAGGCTCTGCCAGGAGACTAGCAAGCGCCTCTGCCATGCTTTCGATATCGTGTTCTTCCACAAGTATGCCAGTCTTACCATCGACAACGGCCTCTGGAATGCCGCTGTGACGTGTCGCCACAACGGGAAGCGCGCTCGCCATGGCCTCCAGGATCGATACCGGCAGGCCTTCCATATCTCCATTGCGAGCCGTCACTGAATGCTGCACGAAAATAGCAGCGTCCTGCATCATGCCCTGAACATATTCTATGCTTCGAGAGCCGTGAAAAATGACACGATCCGACAAATTCTCCTGCTCCACCAACGCCTTGGATCGCGCCATCAAGGGCCCATCCCCAACGAAATCGAGCTGCGCCTCGGGAAACTTTGAAGCGATCCGGGCGAACGCCTCGATCGCGAGGTGCGGTGATTTCTTTTCAACGAACCGCCCAACGAAAAGGAGCCGACCGCTTTCGCGCTTCGATGGTGTGAAGCGCTCGGGCAAAACTCCACACGGACTGACGTGGAGTTTCTCATTCGGACAGCCGATTTGACTCAGACGGTCGGCGATGAAACGCGATGGCGTGATGATGCCGTCAACAATGGCGAACAGACGCCGGTAGCGACGTCGCCATAGTTGCTTCCTGGGCATCACGGTTGAATCCGCCCCATGGGCGTGGGCGTACAACCGCACGCCGGCGCGGCGACAAGCGGGAGCGAACAGCGCGCCCATCGTAAGATACTCGACAAGGGCGGCATCCACCTTGTGGGCCTTCAAGAATTCGACAACCCGGTCCTCATCGCTCCGCGACATTCCCTCACGCACATACGCAAGCCAGCCCAGACGCGCCACATTGACAATGCGGCTGTGTAGTCGGCTAAGCGGTGACAGCCGCGGGACCCCGGAAAGAACTGGATAACCGAATTGATCGGCACCATCGGGCTCCTGACAGATGAGCACAGTCCTGCCGGGCGCGAGATGGCGAACATGATCACGGATAAATGTTTCAGAAGGCGTGTTGAAGAATTGCGAAATGACAGCAATCATGGGGATACTGCCTCCATCTGCAACTCCACCGGTGCAAATCTGTTTTTGAGAATACCAACCGTGGATAAAGCACTGTCGCGGAGCGCAAGGGTTCCCCGCAGCGATCTTTCCGCTATCGATTCCTGGTTTTGCCACCAGCGCTCAGCGAGATTGCGAAAACCATCCGGCTCAATCTTATCGATGAAAGTAACGTAGTCCTCCAAATCAAGTGATCGAAAAAGATCTGCTGTTTTCCTCTCATAGCAAATCGGCAAGACTGGAAGGCCGCGACACAAACTCAGAATGCACATGTGCATGCGTGTGCATATGGCGCCATCGAATTCGCCAATTTTACGAAGCAATGTTTCGGTGTCCCTGAACTGCAAATCAATGACTACGCTGTTTCGCACGTGCTCCGGCAGATACTTCAAGACGTCGCGCGCCGCGTCCGAGTCGTTGAAGCGATACTCGGGAATCCCTTGGCAGGTCGAAATAAATGTCACTTCGGCCCCGACTTCTTCCACGAACCACGCGGTCGCTCGGGCTACCGATTGATGGTATTTCGCGCGGCCGACCTCAGAATCTCGTTCCCCAAAATCCGCCCACGGCCGAACTGAAACGGCGATTCTCGGCCGCCGTCCCGGCTTCGCAACCTGCGACGCTGCGCGCCGTCTCTCGATCTCGTCCTGGTCCGTCAGAATGAATACGCAGTCTGCCACTTCCTCAATATTATCCGCATGTCCGACAAGCTCTTTCGCGAAAGCCATGGATTTCCGGTCTCTGACCAGTATGAGAGGGCTTTTTCTCAGAATCTCCGCAAGTCGGTGAAAAATGCGATCGTCGCCGAATGGACCCATCGATTGCGTAAAAAAAATGGGCGGCTTTCCAAGATAGACGTCTCTCTCATATTCCGGCAGCCGATGGGAAACCGACCCTCGGTGTTTCTTTGAAAGGTACGTGCCGCCGGTCGAAATAATGAGATCTGCCGCAATGTACTCTCGTAAGGCTCGAGCAACTTGGCCTCCGTACCCAAGGTATTTCAACCAGCTCAAATGCCGCTCTATAAAGATCATGGCGATCAGAATTGAATAAACTGAATTTAATTCCAGCCGTCCCTTTGTCAGCCTATTCAGCAACCTAATATATTTGCTCTTGTGAAGCTGTGCAGAAGGAAAGCAAACAAAGGTGTTTCCCGGATAGTACCGTTTGGCGACCTGCGCATCCATGTCCGCAAAAACGATCTCGATATCGTCTCCGAACGCGGCTTTAAGAATCCGTTTTGTCGCGACCTGGATCGCAGCGTCTCCGCCGTTCAAAAAAACCGTGGTTTCGACGATGATTTTCAATGCTTTAGATCCTCTGGATGGACGTCTTTGTCTAGAAAGAGCCGCATGTCCTCCCACATGGAACCGGCGAAACGATATGGAGCAACAACAAAAGCTCCATAGATTAACATCGTGCTGATAGTCTTTAAGACGAGGCCGCCCTCGGTCAGCATAGACAGGGCGTTAAATGAGGTTCCGACCGACTCCCCGAGAATAAAGAGCGCGACGATCGCAATATAAGCAAAGAAGAATAGGCTCGATGCCTTCACAAGATCCTTGAATCTCAGCTCTGTACCTCTTGTCGCATAAAGCCAGAGTACCGGGGTGAACACCCAAGACGTTATGCACCACGCGACAGCGACTCCCGGAGCCCCCCATTGAATGGCGAACAGGAAGAGCGCAAATCGGATTAACGAAGAGAAGATGGAAAATACAAACAACTCGCGCGCTCGACCCAAAGAGATCAGCGCCCAACCACCAAACTGACCGGAAATACTCGTGATGAGGGACAACGAGAGTATCGCCAAAATAGTACCAGACTTTGACCAGTTTTCTCCATAAATGATCTCTACGATTTCTTGCGCATTGATCGTAATGAGAATGCACAATATCGTGTTTATCATGAGTGTAAGCCGCATGGCGCTGAGATAGGTTCTAGCCCATTTGTCGGGTTGGGTTTGAAGGCGGCTCAGCATCGGAATGATAACCGAGCCAATTGGTCCGCTTATAAGCGTCATCGGCAGCATGAACAGTGAGTAAGCGCGGGTGTAGAATCCGAGTTCGTTGGGACCGGATTTCCAGCCGACCAGCACGTTGTCGGATTGGCGGTTAATGTAGTTTGTGAACTGGGATCCACTGTAATTGATCCCAAAACTAATGGCCGATCGTGCATTCCTCCAATTGGCGACCCTGGTCGGTCGCCAAGGTGACAGTACCCACTGGCCAGTCGTGCCAACAAGAGCCGTCGTGAGCGTCGCCCCGGCGAGCGACCAGTATTCGAAGTGCCAACCCCAGGCCATTGCAACACCGACAGCACATCCACACACGAGGCTGCCAAGATTTACACTATGCAGCGACATCCAACGCATGTGTCGAATTAATAGCGCCTTGTGCTGCGCACCGGCCGCTGTGATCGGGATGGCGATCGCCAGAATTAAGACAAGGTGAAAAACGCGAGGGTCATTGAAAAGCCAGGTCGCGACCGGCGCCATCAGCCACGCCAGCGGCATCAGACCGAAACCGACGCCAAGATTGACGAAAAATAACGCGCTGACGGTGTCGTGATCAACCTCCTTGCGCTGGACAGTCACCATGGACAGACCCAAGTCGGCGAAGACTCCGACAAACGCCGTGACGGACGCCGCCATGGCCACCAGACCGAAGTCATCGGGTTGCAGCAACCGCGCCATTAGCGCCATGTAGCCGACCTGTGTAAGAAGAATCAAAGCCTGAGCGCAGAGGGCTATGACCCCCCCAGATGCCGTGCGTCTCCCGAGATCGCGCGTCAGATGCTCGCTGCTTAGCACAGAGCTTTTTGACGTATCAGAACGACCGGACGGAGCCTTCGTCACAATGGCATTCCAGCGCGCTCTCGTCGGTTGGTCACAGGCCCATGCACGTAGCTATTTGGCACCTGTCGCCATCTTCGGCGCTCGCTCTTTCCAGCGTCGTGAAATGCCATGATCATGCGAGACGTTATCCAACGCCCAGAATGGCTCCAACGGCACCCACCTTGAACCTCCTCCCCCCACACAACACCGGCTAACTTGGAAACGACGGCACAGCACGCCTCGACGCGCGAGCAGAACCAGTTACCAAACACGGCGCTGACCGGCGGCATCGCAACTTCGGGCCTCAGACGTCGCGCGGCGAAGACTATGACCAGAAGGCCCAGAACCCGGGCAATGACGTTGTTGGCCGTCATCCAGCCGCCATTGAGGAAATAAGTCGTCATTCAATCGATGCGACGTGCGTGGGCGCCAGGAACCGTATGACCTTGCAAGGCACGCCGGCGGCCAGGCAATCCGGCGGGATGTCGGAAGTGACGACGCTTCCCGCCGCGATGACGGTGCGCGCGCCAATCATTACCCCCTTCAGGACGGTAACGCCCGCGCCCAGCCAAACATCATCTTCGATAACTATCGGCGCGGTTTTGCACGGCATGCCCTCGCGCCGCCGCATAAAGTCTACTGGATGGAAATCTGTGTCATATATATTGCAATTTGCTCCTATAAGTACATTATTTCCAATCGTAATCGACTCTGAGCAGAATATCGCTGCTCCCGATATCCCAGTATTATTACCGATCGTCAGTGTTGCTCCCTGCCCAGCCACCAACTGTGTTGGGTGGTTGATACCGGCCCGATTAAAACGAGAGCTGTTTACGATTGTGACGTTCTCACCAATACGAATTCGACCCCGCGCGCTTAATCCCAATGGGCCAAGTACCACAAAGCCTTTTGGCAAAGGGACCCTGCGGATGCGCAGTTGCAGGCGAACTCTCACAGACCAGTAGAAACGGCATATTATGTTATACAGATGTCCAATTCGTGCGATCATCTGTTCTCTAACAGTTTGTCATAGACTGACATTGTCTTTTCGACACCCATCTTGCTGCAAAAGTTTGCCTTAGCAAACTCGAGCGAGGCACGCCCCATTTCCGTTCGCTTATCACTATTGCACAAGTCATTAACAGCAGACACAAAGGTATTTGGCTCTTCCCAACTGAACACAGCGCCTGTGTGACCGTCCCTCACTAATTCAACCAAATGTGGAACGTTGGCGACCAAGCCCGGCTTTCCTAACGCGGCACCTTCGAACACACTTCTCGCACTGTGAGGCTCTGTGAAGGGAGCGACCATTACATCCGAAGCCAACATCAAGGGAACCGGATCTTCTACGAAATCCACTGCGACACATCGGGGGCTCCGTCCTGCAGCTTCGTACGCAGCCAAAGCGTAGCCGGTCTTGCTTTTTGGGAATCCGGCAACAACAAATCGAGCAGACGGATGCAACTTTTGCGCGTTCTCGTCGATCAACTTCACTAACTCCAGGGGGCCATTTGACGGAGCAACACGAGCCAAGAATAAGAAAACGATATCGTCAGCATTCCAAGCCTGCATGCGCCTATATTTTTCACCGGATTCAGGATCGGAGTGAAATGCTTCGTCGTCGACGAAATTGTACACAACTGTCCCATCTGCATCTTTGCTTCCGAGCGTCCGCAAACCAGCTTCGTCAATGCTAATAAAGGCATTCACGTGCCTCCTATTAAGGCTGGCCAGCGCTCGGCCCCACCTATTGGAGAGCAGAGGCTCGCGTACATGAGCGATCACCGGCAATTTTGGCGCCGCCATGTGCGCCCCGGCGGCGGCGGCCACTAGACAGGTTGAATTCAGATGCACCAGATCGGGACGAACATCATTAACTAGACGCTTTGCACACCTTACAGTGAGTGGATAGGAAGCGATCGCATAGGCGCGATCTTTTAATGCGTCATTGCGGGCTACTGAGGACCCATTGAACGGCCGTATATCTCTCTCTTCGATGACCTCGGCACCAGCTTCACGAAATAAGGCCTTTACCGCACCATTACCCTCCCGCTTAGGCATAGCTACGATTGGCTGGAATCGCTCGCGATCAAGCCCCCGGATGAGCAAGGAAAGGCTCCGTGGCGCGCCACCCAAGCCCGTCGCATGATGAAAATACAGAACTTTCTTCACTATCGGATACACTCGGAACCGACCACACTTTCGAACCACGCCTTGCAGGCACCCGAAACTGACTGCCAGCGGTACTTGAGGAATATGTGCCTGCGGGTCAAAGGGCCGCTCGGATCTTCTGAATAAAATCAGACCGCCAGCTACCGACGATTTCGCCCAGCCGAACCGCTTTGTCGGACCGACTGTCCGCGACCTTCTCGGATCGATTGGCTGCGGCCGTTGCTATATTGGCGGCAGCGTCACGGGTGTCGCCGTAAATTAGACAGACCGGCGCAACTGCACCTTCTTGTGCGTATTTCTCAAGGTGCGAGCCTTTGCGGATGATCGGACGTGCCCCCAATTGTACGCTTCGTCCGAATATGCCGGAGGCCTGGTCGTAGTCGGGCTCGTAGCAGCACCAGGCGAAATCGCAGGTCTTGTAAAGGCTCAGAAGTTCGTCGTCGGACACGAAACGGTCGACCACCATTCCGCCAGTAGAAATCAGCCGAGCACAATCCCGGCCAGAGGCCGGATCGACGCGGCCGGCAGCCACCACAAAGACATCTTTCGCGAGATCTGGATGGTCGGAGAGGATGTTGACTAAGAATTCGAAGCCCTTCGACTTTCTCACGCTGCCCAGGAAGCACAAAATCGCGCGTCCACCGGCCGCGGCCAACACGTCGCGTGACAGTTGAGACGTTTTGATGGACATCGCGCGGTCATGCATGTCCCACATCTGAGGGTCGTGTACCCATCCGTACGCGACCTGGGCAAATCGACGATCAAATGTGAACGGCAAAATCGTAAAGAGCGACAGGCGAGGCAAATATCGCAAGCACCGGAAAGCCCATCTCTTGAGGCGATAGACGAGCCTCCCGCTCTCGAAACATTGGGACGGCCTGAGAAAAAGCCCAACCGTGCGCCGTCCGATCAGCGATCTTGTCAACGCAACTGCTATAAAACCAGCGTAGTCATCGTCTATGGTGGCGAACAGGAGGTGGCGGGCCCGAACGAGGTCAAGCCACAATCGAGGTCCAATGCGTCCCATTACCGGCTCAAGGTCAAACAGGCTGGCAAAGAGACCCTGGTAGAATTGGCGGTGACCATCGGGCGCAAACACGTGAACGCGATCTCGCCTCACCCCTGCGCCGGCCTTCGCGGCATGAGTTGCCGAAACCACTATTCAGCTTGCTCCGTGCCGGCTTTGCTTGGCAGTGCTGGCACCCTTGACGCCGAAGAACTGCCCAATCTTCCGCATCGGCTTCGCAACAAGCGCGTAGTCGACAGGGCCTGATCCGAGCCAACGGCGGCGGGAGCGCAGCGCTTCCAGATTGTGCCCGATATGGGAACGGAAACTCCTTGTGCTTGCCCCCCCAACCATCATGTCGACAAGGACCTGATCCATTGTCGCGAGCCTAAATCCATGAAGCTCGACGGCCCGCAGCATCCAGTCGTAGTCGGAGGAGACTTTGAGCGCCAGATCGAACGACCCGACCTTTTCGGCAACGCCACGCCGAACATAGAAGGTCGGGTGAGCAGGCATCCAGCCCGAACGAAACCCATCTCGAGGTCTTGGTTCTGCCCGCCAGCGGCGAACCACCCGCTTGCTGTCGTGGTTTTCCACGAAGTCGAGATGGCCGTGGACGATATCGGCGTCAGCGAGCGCCACGCTGATCTTGCCAAGCACAGACCGGTCGTGAAACGCGTCGTCCGCATTGAGGGCCCCGATCGCCTCGCCGCTGCAAAGCGCAAGCCCCTTGTTCAGAGCGTCATACATGCCTCGGTCCGGCTCGCTGACGATCTGCAGTTGTTTGTCCCCATAGGAACGAATGATCGAGAGCGTTTCGTCGGTCGACGCTCCATCGACGACGACCAGTTCCTTGTCCTCATGATCTTGGGCAAAAAAACTGTCAAGCGTATGCCTGATCGTTGCTGCGGAATTCCGGCAGACCGTCAAAACCGAGATTTTCATGTCGACCAGGCCCAAAGTCGGTTACTGCGCCGCAACGCGAATGCGATCCTCGTCCAGGCGCCGGTGCTCCGATTCCCGCTTTACCGTTTCAAGGTCGGACTGAACCATTTCCTGAACCATCGCGTCGAGCGAGGTTGTTGCCCTCCACCCGAGAACGCGCTCCGCTTTCGAGGCGTCGCCGATCAGAAGCTCTACTTCAGTCGGCCTGAAATAGCGCGGATCCACCTCGATCAGGACAGCGCCTGATTTTGCATCTACGCCTTTTTCATCAATCCCGGAACCAACCCACTCGATCTCGGTCCCGACCTCATTGAATGCTAGCTCGACAAAGCGGCGGACCGAATTCTTTACGCCGGTTGCAAGGACGTAGTCGTCTGGCACGTCATGCTGAAGAATTCTCCACATGCCTTCGACGTAGTCGCGAGCGTGCCCCCAATCACGTTCAGCCGACAGATTGCCGAGGTAGAGCTTGTCCTGAAGGCCGAGGCTGATCGCGGCAGCCGCGCGCGTGATCTTGCGGGTAACGAACGTCTCGCCGCGCATCGGGCTCTCGTGATTGAACAGTATGCCGTTGGAGGCATGGATATCGTAAGCTTCGCGGTAGTTCACGGTTATCCAGTAGGCATATATCTTTGCCGCCGCATAAGGCGAGCGCGGATAGAAGGGCGTCGTTTCCTTTTGTGGGATCTCCTGCACCTTACCATAGAGTTCGGAAGTCGATGCCTGATAGAAACGCGTCTTTTTTGTCAGGCCAAGCAGCCGGATGGCTTCCAGAAGGCGTAGCGTACCTATCGCGTCGGCATTCGCCGTATATTCCGCAGTCTCGAAGCTTACCTGGACATGCGATTGTGCGGCGAGATTGTAGATCTCGTCTGGCTGCACTTCCTGGACGATGCGGATGAGGTTGGTGGCGTCGGTCATATCACCATAGTGAAGCGACAGCCTTACGTTCTTTTCGTGCGGATCCTGGTAGAGATTATCGATGCGACCGGTGTTGAACGACGAGGAACGCCGCTTGATGCCGTGGACATCGTAGCCCTTTGCCAGGAGCAGTTCCGCCAGATAGGCGCCATCTTGGCCGGTGATACCGGTAATCAACGCAGTTTTTCGGCTCATTTCGTTCCCTTCGGCAGCTGTAGAAACACAACCATGGCGTTCTTCAGTCAATCGGTGCAGCGTTCGACTGGTGGAACCAGACTGAATTCAACCTGGCTATTATCGGGATCCAAACCCACTTAGCATCGTTTTTAGGGTCCTTAGCACAATAACGATATCGAGCCATGGCGAGAAATTCTTGATGTAATAGAAATCATAGTGCAGCTTCTCGATCTCGTCGTCGTCGTCAGACACATATCCCTGATTCACCTGGGCCCACCCGGAAATTCCTGGACGAACGATATTTCGGTAGCGATAGAACGGCAGCGCCATCGAATAATGAGAAGACAACACCGTCGCTTCGGGGCGGGGCCCAATCCAGCTCATCTCCGAGCGAACGATATTTATCAACTGCGGCAGTTCGTCAATTCGGCTCCTGCGAAGGAAGCGGCCGAGCCGGGTAACCCTGGTATCGCCCGGCCTGGTGACGGCGAGACTGCGAACGTTTGCCGCTTCAGGCGCGCTAACTGTCATCGTCCGAAACTTATAGACCGTAAATGATTTTCCGCCGTAGCCTAGGCGCTCCTGGCGAAATATGGCGGGCCCAGGAGATTCCAGCCTGATCATCAGCGCAATCAACAACAAGAACGGCGCCAGCATAATCAGGGCCAACAGCGCGCAAACCCAGTCGATCACCTGCTTGATCTTGATATAGGCCTGGTTGGGATTAAGCGAACCCAACGTGTTTTCGGACAAATGCTCGATTTCGACGCGACCCGTCAGCGATTCACTGATCTGCTTGACGTGATAGACAGGAACGCCTGCGAGAGCCTGATCGGCGATGTAGCGCTCCCAATCGTCGGATAGCTCGGCACGAAGGTCGGCAACGACTCCGCTCACGCGGTCAATGACCGTCTCGGGGGAGCGGAGCCAATGCCAATTCACGCCGCCAATCTCTTCAAGACGACTGACAGCCCCGCCTGGAACCACGGCGAGACTGTACGGATCCAGGCGCCGGCTCAGGATACTCAAACCGAAATACCAGAAGATTGACAGCGTCAAACTGCCGGCTGCCTGGAAAGCGCTATAGTCAATTCGGAACAGGAAAATCGCCAAATATACAAGTCCGTAGGAAAGCGCAAAAGTCGGCATAATATAACCAGCGGCCGCGACGCCAGGCAGATTTATTATTCGGCGAAAGAAAAAAAATCCCGAAGTATGCGCGACTATTCCGGCGAAAATCGTAATCTGAACGTTTGAGTAATATAATATATTTTGACCTACCAGCATCCTAACCAGCGCAGGAGTCAGAATCGCAAAAGCCAATCCACCGAGAAGTTGAAATCTAATCCGGTGTAGCAGGTGCCGTTGGTTTTGCGGCTTTATGATGGGCGCATTCAATTCAGAGTGCTCTCTAATGGGTTCCCGAGAAACGGCCAGAAAACGTTAGGCATTCCACGCGAAATGCAGAAATTGTCAGGCTCCGTGCCCACGCGCGCAAGGCAACCTTTCGTTCCATCGGAATGCTTAGGCTCCAACAATGGCTACCGCACTCCCGGGTGAAACCCGAGAGCCGACTTTCCAACAGTCTACACCGCATGACCGAGCGACAATTGCGGTTATGCGATCGCGACGAGTTCCCTTGAATCCATGTCAATAGGGATCTCGCCATTCATGATGGCAACCAGAACCCGGGCTCTTCCAGCTGGATCGAGCCGGTCAAGGCGGCCGATCATCTCCGCGAAAGGACCTGAAAGAATCCGAACCGATGCGCCCGCAACGAGGCCTCCGCTGAAATCAAGCAGGCCGTCCCTGCCAGTCAGAGCTATGAACCGCTCCACCAACCCCGACGGGACTGGCAATGGCCGTTCGCCCTGCATGATGAGTGAGCGCACGCCGAACGTTCCATTGACCGAGCGCCACCGCTGCAGCGCGACATCGAGGGAGATGAACATATACCCTGGAAAATAGGCCGCCGGTCGCGTCTCGATGCGCCGGGCATGACGTGTGGTCTTCTCGCAGCGAGGCGTAAACGGGTGAAACCCCTGCACCCGGAGATGCCGTTCGGCGACGTCTTCTTTTCCCGGAAATACGCTGGCGGCATACCAGCGTGCGGCGGTGCCGGTTGCGGGCCGTTGCAACGATACAGTCGCCTTAACAGTTATTTTTTCCGGGCTAATCACACGTCTCGCTCTCGGCGGTTTTCGGCATGGCTGACGGCAAGGGTTACGACAGCGTGAAGATACCAGCAAGCAACCATCTCGCGAGAATCAAGCTTGGTCGAAAAAGTCCTGTTAATTGTCCACTAACTTTGGCTGCACCTAAAAGTCATCGAGCCGCTTTCTTTTTTAGCTATCCAGCAGGGGTATCGAGCAATTGCGTCGATATGTAGCTGCTTGGTTACGCTGACTCGCGGCGAACCGCTGGCACTTCTGGTCCTTAATCGGTCGATTTGAACATAGTGTGACGGTTATCGTTAGCAAAGCGTTACCGACCACTTGGCGGCGGCCTGCTTTGACGAGAACTCGCGGCCAGGCCGTCGCTGAAACAGGACCACGCAATCACAGGCCTGTGGTTGCGTGGACTCGATCAGTGCCGCGCCCGATCTATCGACCAGAGTTCAGGAGCGTTTGAGCAGCGACCAGACGGCTGGCACTAGGCTCGCCGCCAGGGCGACCTTGATCAGGTCGCCGACGATGAAGGGCACAACACCGAACTGCCATGATTTTTCCGGGCCGATGAGCAGCGCCAGCCAGGCAAAACCCATCGCCATCATGATGATTTCGGCAACCAGAATCGCATTGAAGAGCTTGACCGGATGGCGATCCCAGCCGCGATCGGCGGCCCAGCCGACGATCGCGGCCATGACCACGAAGCCGGCAAGATAGCCGCCGGTCGAGCCGAGCATGTAGGCGATGCCGATGCCCTTTTCCGGCGTGCCCTGGAAGACTGGGAAGCCCATGGCGCCCTCCGCCATGTAAAGAAGCAGCGTGGCGACGCCGAGGCGCATGCCGAATGCTGCGGCGATCAGAAAGACGGCTAAGGTTTGCATCGAGATGTCGACCGGCCCGAGCAAAACCCTCGTCTTGGCCGACAAGGTCAGCACCAGCGTTCCAACGATCGCAAGCAAAAGCTGGGTCATTAGCCGGGTCGCGCCCTTTTCAGGCAAAGCGAGAGAAACAAGCGGGCGCATCGTCGTTACAATTGCCATGGTCTTCCCCATTTCGGACTGCCGCAGAGCGCGGCCTTGCGTTTTCCTATATTGGCTTCCGTGTTATGCGGCAATCAGTTTTGCCCTCCCCCCAATAAAGGTCACGACATTCACCATGGCGCTGGAATTCGACACACGCTTCGACCCGTCCTACGGCCACAGCGTGACCGTAGCGCCCGACGTGCTTCGGATTACCGCCAAAAACCCCAGCCGGTTCACCTTTTACGGCACCAACAGCTACATCGTCGGGCGCAACACGCTGGCGGTGATCGATCCGGGACCGGATGACGACGCGCACCTCAAGACACTGATCGAGGTGATCGGAGACAGGCCGGTCAGCCACATTTTTGTCAGCCACACGCATCGCGACCATTCTCCGCTGGCAGCGCGGCTGAAGCAGCATACCGGCGCAATTGTCCTGGCCGAAGGCCCGCATCGCCCGGCGAGGCCGCTGCGCATAGGCGAGGTCAATCCGCTCGACGCCAGCGCCGACATCGCCTTTGCTCCCGACGTCACACTGCCCGACGATGAAGTCGTCAACGGCGACGGCTGGGCGATCAGAACAGTGCTGACGCCAGGTCATGCCGCCAATCACGCGGCTTTTGCGCTGGAAGGAACCGGTGTCCTGTTCTCGGCCGATCACGTAATGGCCTGGGCGACCACCATCGTTGCGCCGCCGGATGGCGCGATGGCCGACTATATGGCCTCGCTGGATCGGCTGATCGAGCGCGACGATCGCCTGCTGCTGCCCGGTCATGGCGGGCCGGTGACCGCGCCGCGCAGTTTCATGCACGAGTTGAAGACGCATCGCAGGATGCGCGAACAAGCGATCCTCGAACGGATCAGAAGCGGCGACCGGACGATCAAGGACATGGTCATGGCTATCTATAGCAATACAGATCCGCGCCTTCATGGCGCTGCCGGACTGTCCGTGCTTGCCCATCTGGAGGACCTGGTGGCGCGCGGCCTGGTGAGCACCGACGGCGACCCGGCGATCGACGGCATTTTCGCGCCCGTTGCGTAGGCGCTACTCGGTCGGGGCCGTGCCGACCTGGCCGGCGACCTCCTGATCCAGTTCGGCCAGGAAATCCACGACGCGAACTGCATTGTCGCCAAGGTCGTAGCGGCCGTAACGCGACGCCGAACGCATGTCGACAATGATCGCATCGCCATCGTCGGTCACACGGACAGCGACGTCGGCGGGAAGGCTGAGGATGAAGCTCTTGGCCAGGGCGTTGATCGTCACCTCGCTTTGCCCGATCGCGCGGGGAAACGGCGCCGTAAGCTGCCAATCCCGCCGATCGAGCACGGTTTCGACTGCTTCCAGGACGCGATCGAACGGCAGATTGTAGCTGCGTCCGGTGACAAGCGGATAGGTCTCGGTCTGCAGGCGCTGCTCGCCCGGGGTCGGTGGCGAAAGCGCGTTCATATCCCCGGTCCGGGTGCTGGTGTCGAGCATCGGCGGATCGTCGAAATCCGTCGAGATGTCCCTGAGCGGCGTGTAAGTCGCTGCCCAGTAGGCAGCAATGCCAAAAGGAGCAAGCACCAGCAGTGCCAGCAACGTGCCGACGGTGAGATCGCGACCGCCACGGTCGCCGAAATTCCACAGTCTCGAAAAGGCAAATCCGGCGAACAGCAAGGCAAAAGCAGCAAGCAACGCGACAATGCCAAGCACCCAGAGGAAAGCCGGCGTTTCAACCAGGCCATATCGATGGCCGATAAGAACGGTCAGTAGCAGGACCGCCGAAAAAGCGCCTGTGCGCCGCGACCAGCCGGCCACCTTCGACGTCTGTCGCTCGGGAGTTTCCATTATCCGCACTGCCCCAACCCGAACGGGCGTTTAGAGCCCTTTAGCGGCGGCTTGAAGGCGAAAGACGTCATCTCCGTCAATCCGTCGGCAGGCGATAGTCCCTGAATTGCTGGCGCAGGGTGGTCTTCTGGATCTTGCCGGTGGCGGTGTGGGGAATTTCGCCGACGAAGGCGACGTCGTCCGGCATCCACCACTTCGCCACCTTGCCGTTCATGAAAGCGAGAATATCCGTCTTGGTCGGCTCCCGGCCCGGCTTGCGGACGACGACAAGCAAGGGCCGTTCGCCCCATTTCGAATGTTGGATGCCGATCGCGGCTGCCTCCGCCACATCCGGATGGCCGACCGCGAGATTCTCGAGCTCGATCGTCGAAATCCATTCACCGCCCGATTTGATGACGTCCTTGGCGCGATCGGTGATCTGCATATAGCCGCCCGGGTCGATATGGGCGACGTCACCGGTATCGAACCAGCCTTCTTGATCGAACTGTTCGGATCCGACGCCGCCATAATAGGCGCGCGCGACTGCCGGTCCGCGGACCTTCAAGCGCCCGAATGTCTTGCCGTCCCATGGCTGCTCCTTATTGTCGTCGTCCGTCACCTTCATTTCGACACCGAACGGCGGATAGCCCTGCTTGCTCTGGACGTCGAGCCGGGCTTCGCCCTCGAGCCCGGCACAGCCCGGCTTCATGGTGCACAGGGTGCCGAGCGGCGACATCTCGGTCATGCCCCATGCATGGATGACCTCAACATCGTAATTGTCCTGGAACTTCGCCGTGATCGCGCGCGGGCAGGACGAGCCGCCGATGACGACCCTCTTCAGATAAGGAAGGTTCTTGCCGGTCTCCTCAAGATGCTGGAGCAGCATCAGCCACACTGTCGGCACGGCGGCGCTGAACGTCACCTTTTCGGTGTCGAGCAACTCATAGATCGAGGCGCCGTCCATCTTGCAGCCAGGCATGACCAGCTTGGCGCCGATCATCGGGCCACTCTGGCCAAGGCCCCAGGCGTTGGCGTGGAACATCGGCACGACCGGCAGTATGGTATCGCGCGACGAGAGGCCCATGGCGTCGGGCATCGCGGCGATCATCGCGTGCAGCACGTTCGAGCGATGGCTGTAAAGGACGCCTTTCGGATCGCCTGTCGTGCCCGAGGTGTAGCACATGCCAGCGGCGGTGTTTTCATCGAACGTCTTCCAGGCAAAGGCGCCATCGGCTTCGTCAAGCCACTCCTCATAGGCAACGACGTTCGGCAGCGCCGTTTGCGGCATATGCGCCTTTTCGGTCAGCACGATCACCTTTCTCAGCGATTTGACCGCGCCGGCGATCTTCTCAAGCAGCGGCACGAATGTCAGATCGACGAAGATCGCCTTGTCTTCGGCATTGTTCATGATCCAGACGATCTGCTCGGGAAACAGGCGCGGATTGAGCGTGTGATAGATCGCGCCGACACCCATGATGCCGTACCAGGCTTCGACGTGGCGCGCCGTATTCCAGGCCAATGTGGCGATGCGGTCGCCAAGCCCAAAACCGTCTCGCTCGAGCCGCTGCGCGGCTTTCAAGGCGCGGCGCCGTATTTCGGCGTAAGTGGTCCGGACGATAGGGCCTTCGATCGAACGCGACACGATCTCGCGTTCGCCGTGCTGCCTGGCTGCATTGTCGATGAGCTTGTGGCAAAGCAGCGGCCATTCCTGCATCAGTCCGAGCATTTTTTCCTCCCATTGGTTTTTCGTTCCATTGTGGGGCGAACCAGCTGATTGTCCAGCCATGACCGGGCAGAAGCGATGCATTGATCGAAAAGACAGGAAAACCGCCACAATCCGGCCATCCTCGGCGTTAACTTTGATTAATGGGCAAGGGTGCGATTGGCGAATGAAAGAGGTTCGCATGGACGCGCAGCTCGACGACAAGACTCTCGAAAATACGCTCGCCGAAAGCCTGGCTGATTTGGTGCCGGACACTAAGACCGTTTCCGAAGACGAATTTGTCGAAGTTGTCGGCGGCGCCCTTGAGGCGGTCGGTGGCACACTGCTGTTCAAGATGTGCGTTCAGAACGAAGGCGAAGGCCAGCACGTTGCCGCGGCATGCGTCGGCGATGGCGGCAACCGCCAGTTCCTTCTGCTCACCTTGCCGACCGGCGGGGGTGCGCTGAAGGTCGAGACCGCATCGAGAAGCAGCAATCCGGTCGCCGGTATCGCCGCCGCTTATGCCGAGCTGATGGATGCGTTTCAGGCTGCCGCCTGATCGTTTCCAGACCGGTTTAACGGGAGACCAGGCCGAAACCTGAGCCACACGGCTGGCTGTGCGTTATTCCTAGAGGGCGACCTTGCGCAATTCGCTCGCTCGCCACACCTATTTCGGGGCGCATGCCAGACAAGGAGAACCCCGCCAATGGACCAGATCGCAAACCCCGCACCAGGCTTTCAAAGCAATCCCGGCAAGGTCATCACCGTCGAGCCCTATCGCGGCACCGTCACGGTGCGCAGCGGCGAAACGGTCGTCGCCTCGTCCACGAAAGCAAAGGTACTGACCGAGTCCCCCTATCCTTCAGTCTTTTACATTCCGTTTGCGGACATCGATTTCGACCAGCTTCGCAAGACGGAGTTCTCGACTCATTGCCCTTACAAGGGCGATGCGAGTTATTGGAGCGTGCTGTCTGCCGCCGAAGCGGGCAAGGACGCGATGTGGGCGTATGAGCGGCCTTTCGACGAGATGGTCGAAATCCGCGATCACGGCGCGTTCTATCCCAACAAGGCGACGATCGAAGCCAAACCAGCCTGAGCAGGGACGGCTCGAGACCTCTCCCGCCGATCAGTCGGGGCCACCGCTGCCGAGGTCGAGCCGCACGAAGGTCAGCCTCCTGTCCTTCAGCGCCAGAAGATCGTATTGCCGCCATTAAGATTCGCGCAGGTTCGCACAAAGCCCGTGCAGTCAAATCACATGACAATTGGCGGTCCATCGAAGTTCAACGATTCTATCAATGGCGTGTCGCTAATTGATTAGGCGCTAATATGGGCCGTCGAGTAGGCAGGGATCGGGGGCTTCCGAATCAGACGAGGGATATCGCATGGCCACAATGCACTTCACCTGGGGCGCCTCAGCCGCCCAGGCCAAGGCCGCTGGTTTCAACCTGGTCGATCTTCAATACGCGTCATCGGTCAACGCATTGCCGGATGGCTCGAAGGCCCTGATCTGGCTCGGCGAGAGCAACGGGGTAACCCAGTCCTTTATCGACAAGGTAACGCCTCTCATCGGCAATCCGAAGGTTCTTGGATTTTTCCTGACCGACGAGCCTGATCCCACCGGCAGATACCATACCCAGGTGAGCGCTGCCAACCTGAAGGCGGAATCCGACTGGATCCATTCCCATTTTCCGGGCGCCAAGACTTTTATCACCCTGATGGACATGGGGTCGTTCGCAGATTCGGACTATTCCAACACCTACAATCCTGCCAACACAGGCATCGACTATTATGGGATAAACCCTTATCCCGTGCGCACGACTGCGGTGGACTTCAACTACATTGATAGAGCCGTGGCTGCGGCGTTGGAAGCAGGCATCCCGCAGAGCGCGATCATTCCAGTCTATCAGGCGTTTGGCGGCGGCGGCTGGGCGACCAATACGGGCGGATCGTATGTCATGCCCACGACGTCCCAGATGCAGACCATGATGGACCACTGGGAAAGGCTGGTTCCCAATCCTGCCTTTGACATGGCCTATAAATGGGCCTCGCAGAACGGCGAAACCTCGCTTGGCAACACTCCGTCAATGCAATCCTTTTTCCTGCAGCACAACACCAGCACCACGACCCCGCCTCCAACCGACGATGTTCTGGACGGCACAAGCGGAGCCGATGTGCTTCAGGCAGTCGGTGCCCGCACAATGACTGGCTATGGCGGCAACGACACCTATCATGTCGATGATGCTGGCGACAGGGTGATCGAGGCGGCGGGCGGCGGTTCGGACAAGGTGCTCGCTGCAGTGAGCTATGCGCTTACAGCCGGCTCGCATATCGAACTCCTCGCCACCAACAACGCGGCCGGCACAGCGGCGATCAATCTGACCGGCAATGAGTTTGCCCAGACCATCCAAGGCAATGCCGGAGCCAACGTGATCAACGGCCTCGGCGGCGCCGACACGATGACCGGTTATGGCGGCAACGACACCTATTATGCCGACAATGCCGGCGACAGGGTGGTTGAGGCGACAGGCGGCGGTACCGACAAAGTGCTCGCCTCGGTGAGTCATGGGCTTACGGCCGGCTCGCAGATCGAGCTTCTCGCCACCACGAACCCGTCAGGCACGACGGCTATGAACCTCAACGGCAACGAGTTCGCCCAGACCATCCAAGGCAATGCCGGCACCAATGTCTTCAATGGCCACGGCGGGGCCGACACGATGACCGGCTATGGCGGCAATGACGGCTACTATGTCGACAATGCCGGCGACAAAGTGATTGAGGTGGCAGGCGGCGGTCGCGACAACATAGCCACTACGGTGAGCTATGCGCTTGCGGCCGGCTCGGCGGTCGAGCTTCTCGCCACCAGGTATCCGTCCGCCACGACGGCAATCAACCTCACTGGCAACGAGTTCGCCCAGACCATCCAGGGAAATGCCGGCGCCAATATCATCAATGGCGGCCGTGGTGCCGACATCTTGACCGGCAACGGTGGCAATGATGCTTTCGTTTTCAACTCCGCCCTTGGAAGCGGAAATATCGACAGGGTCACTGACTTCAACACGCTCCAGGACAAAATCCACATCGACAACGCCATCTTTGCCGGGCTGAGCTCGGGCGCGCTCACATCCGCCGCTTTCTTTACGGGCGCGGGCGCGCATGATAGCTCCGACCATATTATCTACAACAGTTCAACTGGAGCGCTCTCCTTCGACAGCGACGGGATCGGCGGCGCAGCTCAAACACAGTTCGCCACCCTTTCTCCAGGTCTCTCGATTACGGCAGGCGCATTCTTTGTGACCTGAAGGAGCTGACGGGAAGCGACATGGTGGGAGGACCCGCGGTCGCCAACAGGGACAGGTGGACAAACTGCACCGTTCAGTCTGTCTCTTCTGGCGAGCATGGACGTTCCCGCGTGGACTCTTGCCGCACCGGCGAGTGCAGCGAGCGAAATGCGCCTCAAGAGACCATGCCCGAGAGGGTGCGCGTCAGCGAAAATCCGAATCGGGTTTTCGCTACGCTGGGGTTCGGTTCGACGGGATCATGCGCAAAGACCAGGTGCCGAAGCGTCGTTTGCGTCCCAATTAAACGGCGCGCGGCGCTGACGTCTTCGAAACCTGCACCGCCGCCTGAGCGGCAGCCAGCCTGGCGATCGGCACGCGGTAGGGCGAGCATGACACATAGTCGAGGCCGACCTCCTCGCAGAAATGGATCGACGCCGGATCGCCGCCATGTTCGCCGCAAATGCCGAGCTTGATGTCCGGCCGTGTCGCCCTGCCCTTTTCGGCCGCCATCCGCACCAGTTCGCCGACGCCCTCGATGTCGAGCGACACGAACGGATCCTGCTCGATGATGCCCTTTTGACGATAAGTCTCCAGAAACGAGGCCGCATCGTCGCGTGAGATGCCGAAGGTGGTCTGGGTCAGATCGTTGGTGCCGAAAGAGAAGAATTCGGCCGCCTCGGCGATGACATGGGCGCGGATCGCCGCGCGCGGCAATTCGATCATCGTGCCGGTAAGATAGGTGATCTTGACGCCGGTTTCC
>NZ_RZTA01000320.1:0-385 GCF_004023115.1 Mesorhizobium sp. M6A.T.Cr.TU.017.01.1.1 | reverse complement strand
CTCGTGGGCTCGGCTGATCTTCAACGCTATTGCGCGCCAAAAACTGAGTCAAAGAAGCTGGTTAGCCGCCTTTGCTCGAAACTTGATTCAACCAGCCAGTTCATCCATTGAAACGAAAGGATCACGCCATGGCCACCACAAGACTTCT
The DNA here is from genome assembly GCF_004023115.1 of Mesorhizobium sp. M6A.T.Cr.TU.017.01.1.1. Classification (NCBI taxonomy): domain Bacteria; kingdom Pseudomonadati; phylum Pseudomonadota; class Alphaproteobacteria; order Hyphomicrobiales; family Phyllobacteriaceae; genus Mesorhizobium; species Mesorhizobium sp. M6A.T.Cr.TU.017.01.1.1. The sequence goes on along the minus strand of NZ_RZTA01000320.1, from coordinate 237 downwards.
GAGCGATGCCGAGGTCGAGAAAATCCCGGCCGTGAAAGCCGTCTTCGACGACATCCGCGCGACGCGCAAATCCGACTTCGTCAACAATTTCTGGCGCGGGTTGGCCAATGATCCCGCGGCGCTGAAGCGGATCTGGGAACAGCTGAAGGTGGTGATGGTTGCCGACAGCGCCATCGATCCGCTGACCAAGGAGATGATCTACATTGCGGTGTCGACAGCCAATGGCTGCTCGTACTG
>NZ_RZTA01000319.1:0-395 GCF_004023115.1 Mesorhizobium sp. M6A.T.Cr.TU.017.01.1.1 | reverse complement strand
GGCGAACAATCCGCCTGATGACATCGCCGTTCTATGCCTGCGAACCATGCGTCTTGTTCGTCTGGGTAACGCCTTAGAGGTTGCAGAGCTAGGTCGGTTAATATTCGCAAATATCGATGGCATTTTTCGAGAGATTGCTGCGGATTTGGGAGAACCGCCGCCGGCGCCCGAAGATCACCCCGCGCCGCCGCCTCCCGGAGAATAAACTCCACCGCGCAGCTTCAGCGCCGCGCTGGCGGGGGGCCCGCTGCCTCCGGCAGCTCCCCCGCTTTCGAAGCCTGCCATCGATCCACCGGATCGATGACTTGGCGCGCTTTGCGCGCCAACCGGCTTCTCAATCCCCCATCTTAAGCGCCTGAATAAACGCCTCCTGCGGAATATCCACCTTCCCAAAC
>NZ_RZTA01000318.1:0-396 GCF_004023115.1 Mesorhizobium sp. M6A.T.Cr.TU.017.01.1.1 | reverse complement strand
ATTCTCCGACGTATCGACGAGGTCGGCTGGCCAGCGTCCGCATTTGTCGGTCTGCGCCCTCACCGCAACATAAGCGACGCGGACCGGCGAGGATATCTCGCTGGAGGCGGCCTGATAGGAGGTGACGACAAGCCGGTTGCGCTTGACGCCGCTGGCGATTGCGAGCCGGGCGAAATCGCGGGCCGCCGCGGTCGCGGCGACCTCGTTGGCCGATCCGCTCGGGACCTGGATCGTAAGCGTCGGGGCGGCACTTCTGTCATAGCCATCCAGGAAGCCAAGAAGTGTGTCGCGCTGGGAGCCAGTCATGCCGCGGTCACCGGCGCCCACCGGGAGGTCGATCTTTTGATTCTTCTCGGCGATCACGATCGGATGGTTGGTGCGGTAGTCGTCCGGGAT
>NZ_RZTA01000317.1:0-396 GCF_004023115.1 Mesorhizobium sp. M6A.T.Cr.TU.017.01.1.1 | reverse complement strand
ACTATGTCCAGATGGCCCGTGACACCGGCCGGCTGCCGGTCTTTGCCCTGTCGCCCTCGCAGGGCGATGTCGACATCCTGATCGCGGCTGAACTGATGGAAGCCGGCCGGGCCATCATTCGCGGCTTCGTCACGCCCGAGCGGACCACGCTGATCGCCTCCTCGCACCGCATCGCCGCCGTGTCGGAAAAAATCGAACCGGGCGATGGCCGGGCCTCGTCCTCCAAGGTTCATGCGACGGCGGAAGCAGCATCGAAGCGCTTCATCGCTTTCGACATGGAAAAGATCGCCGCCGACAATGGCTCGATGATCTCGGCCAGCCTGCTTGGCGCGCTGGCGGGGTCCGATGCGCTGCCCTTCACCCGCGAGAGCTACGAACAGGCGATCGGTGCCGGCG
>NZ_RZTA01000316.1:0-397 GCF_004023115.1 Mesorhizobium sp. M6A.T.Cr.TU.017.01.1.1 | reverse complement strand
CCGAAAGATCATGTGCGATGAACAGATAGGATGTGCCGAAGGACTGCTGAATATCCCTGAGCAAATTGAGCACGCCAGCCTGCACCGAAACGTCGAGCGCCGAAACCGGTTCGTCGAGGATCACCACTTGCGGGTTGAGCGCAAGCGCGCGGGCGATGACCACACGCTGGCGCTGGCCGCCGGACAGTTCGTGCGGATAGCGCTTGCCATGCTCGGGATTGAGCCGCACCAGTTCGAGCAATTCGGCGACGCGCGCGCGGCGGTCGGTCGCCGACATGTCGCTCATGCGCAGCGGCTCGGCGATGTTGTCGGCAATGCGCATGCGCGGATGCAGCGACCCGTAGGGATCCTGGAAGACGAGCTGGATGTAGCGCCGCATCAGGCGCATGTCTTCGTG
>NZ_RZTA01000315.1:0-336 GCF_004023115.1 Mesorhizobium sp. M6A.T.Cr.TU.017.01.1.1 | reverse complement strand
GCCTAGTATCTTGTCCAGCGCCGCCTGTTCCTCAGTGGTCAGCGCATTGGTTGCCGTCGAGCGACGCGACCGCGCGGTCAGCACGATGAAAACGCCTCCCACCAGCAACAGCAGGACAGGCGTGCCCCACAGCAATGCATTGCGCAGGTCGAAACGCGGCTTGAGCAGCACGAACTCGCCATAGCGCGAAACCACGTAGTCCATGACCTGCTGGTCAGTGTCGCCGGCGACGAGGCGCTGACGCACGAGGACGCGCAGGTCGCGGGCAAGGTCGGCATCGGATTCGTCGATCGACTGGTTCTGGCAGACCATGCAGCGCAAGCCTTCCGAAAGCGC
>NZ_RZTA01000314.1:0-398 GCF_004023115.1 Mesorhizobium sp. M6A.T.Cr.TU.017.01.1.1 | reverse complement strand
GCGCGAATTGCAGCCGCTCAGGCGGCGCATCGGCATGATCTTCCAGCACTTCAACCTGCTCTCGGCCAAGACGGTCGAGGACAACGTGGCGCTGCCGCTCAAGATCGAAGGCCGTCCCAGGGCCGAACGGCTGGCGCGCGCGGCCGAGCTGCTCGAGCTCGTCGGCCTGTCGGAGAAGGCGAAAGCCTATCCGGCATCGCTGTCGGGCGGCCAGAAGCAGCGCGTCGGCATTGCCAGGGCGCTTGCCGCGCGGCCCGCGCTGCTGCTCTCGGACGAAGCCACCTCGGCGCTGGACCCGGAGACGACCCGCTCCATCCTTGCGCTTTTGAAAGACATCAACCGGCAGCTCGGCCTGACGATTCTGCTGATCACCCATGAGATGGAGGTGATCCGCTCGA
>NZ_RZTA01000031.1:27026-60052 GCF_004023115.1 Mesorhizobium sp. M6A.T.Cr.TU.017.01.1.1 | reverse complement strand
AATCCGGGCGATGCATCGAAACGACAGGCTCAGCAGGGTTTTCGCGCTGATAGTAATATGCCTGAATATCTTCGTCATCACCGTTCCATTCGCGATCGAGGCGCTTCGATCTGTCGGAATTTCACGCTACGATCTGCCTGCGCGTCTTAACATCAGCAGGGATGGATCGCTGCCCGAGATGTTCAACTACGGGCAGGCCGCGCTTTGCGCCCTGTTTCTGTTCGGCATCTGGCTTCGAACCAGGGAGCATATGTTTCTTGCCTGGTCGCTGATTTTTAGTTTTGTGACGCTCGACGACGCCACCCGTTTCCATGAGCGCGGCGGCCTGCTGTTGGCAGCGACATTCGACCTCGTTTCGCTGCCGGGCATGCGGGCTCGCGACACCGGAGAAATCATCACCTGGTCGGTGGTCGCGCTCGGCCTGCTGGCGCCGCTGTTGTGGTCATTCCGCCAAAGCAGACCCAGGCAACAAGCCCTCGGATCGGTGTTTTTGCTGCTGTTCGCGTGTCTTGTCGGCTTTGCCGTGGTGGTGGACATGCTGCACTTCCTGACGGGCTCGAAGCTCGTTGGTTACGCGGAAGACGGCGGCGAGATGCTGTCGATTGCCGTCGCCTGTTGCTGTGCGTTCATCCTCTATCGCGGGCTGGGGCGTGATGCGGATCTTCAGGCAATGGATCCGAGCCTGCCGTTCTCGAAGCGGACATAACCGAATTGCTGAAACGGCCGCGCGAACAGGAGGAATAAGTTTGGCTCCGGCCCGTTACCCCCGGGAACATTCCTGGAGGGCCAATGCTGTCGCACCTGTTTCCGTCCGTTCCAACGCGCAGGTTCTGCGCCGTTCAGAACACCAGGAGGTGAAGCCGAAGCCTGCTATGCCGGCGAAACCTTGCCGCTGGCGCGCCCTATATCTCGCCCTGCCATTGATGATCTTCCTGTGCGGCACGTCGCCAGCGGCCAAGGCGGTCGTGCCGGGCACCGACGCCAATGTCGTCACAGCAATCGACGTATCGGACTCGATCAGCCGATATGAGGAATGGCTCCAGCAGACCGGGCTCGTGCGGGCGCTCGTCCACCCCGACTTCCTGCGCGCCGCCACCGCCGGCCCGCGGCGTCGGATCGGGTTCGCCGTCTTCACATGGTCAAGCGATGGCAAGTTCGACCTGTTGGCGCTGGACCGTCATCGGCTCGGCCGAGGACGCCGCGCGCGTGTCTCAGGCGCTCGCTTCGGTGACGCTCATCGACCGGACCCATTACGGAGGCGGCGATATGGAGCAAGACCGCGACGGCGACGCTGATCCCGCGGCGATGCACGATCGTCTGACAGACATGTCGGAGGCGATCGACTTTGCTTCGCTTCTGTTGACGTCATCGCCGCACGCGACGGAGCGCGCGGTCATGAACATCTGCGCCAACGGAACCGACAATTTCGCGGGCGGAACAGAATCCTCGCGAGACGCGGCGCTGGAACTACTCTTGCAGAACTGCTGCATGGCATGGCGTGCCGTCTTTTCGTCAATTTTCGCTTGAGCACGCCACAAGCGCTTCGCCCAGGCAATCGATCCTCCGGGCCGGAAGGTCAGGTGGGCGGGCACTGTCCGTTTTTGAGCGCTTGAAGGGACTCTGTGCCTGTGCGATAGGCACTCCACAAAGCAGAAATTGCGGAGAGCGCTCACATGGCGGGTGGACAAGGCATTATGGCCGGCAAGCGCGGGCTTGTGCTTGGCGTCGCGAACAATCGGTCGATCGCCTTCGGCATAGCCAAGGCCTGCGTCGACCACGGCGCCGAGATCGCGTTGACCTATCAGGGCGAGGCGTTCAAGAAGCGCGTCGAGCCGCTGGCGGCGGAACTCAACGCCCATGTCGCCGGCCATTGCGACGTCACCGATCCGGCAACGCTCGATGCGGTCTTCGACGACATCGCCAAGCATTGGGGCAAGCTCGATTTCCTCGTCCACGCCATCGCCTTTTCCGATAAGGACGAGCTGACGGGCCGCTATGTCGAGACGACGCGTGACAATTTCCTGCGCACTATGGACATTTCGGTGTTTTCTTTCACCACCATCGCCAAGCGCGCCGAGGCGCTGATGACCGATGGCGGCTCGCTGCTGACATTGACCTATTACGGCGCGGAAAAAGTGATGCCGCACTACAACGTCATGGGTGTCGCCAAGGCAGCGCTCGAAGCCAGCGTGCGCTATCTGGCGGTCGACCTCGGCGGGAAGAAGATCCGCGTCAACGCCATCTCCGCCGGTCCGATCAAGACGCTCGCCGCCTCCGGCATCGGCGATTTTCGCTACATACTGAAGTGGAATGAATACAATTCACCGCTGAAGCAGACGGTGACGCAGGAGGAAGTCGGCGATTCAGCGGTCTATTTCCTGTCCAACCTTTCACGCGGCGTCACCGGCGAGATCCACCATGTCGATTCCGGCTATCACGTCGTTGGCATGAAGGCGGTCGACGCGCCTGATATTTCGACCGTCAAGGAATAGACTCTCCTCGAACTCTCCCGCTTCCCGCCTACTCCCCGGATGACCTGATGTATCCGCTCGTCTACATCGCGCGCCACGGCCAGACGGAGTGGAACGCCGAGGCCCGGCTGCAAGGACAGGCCGACACCGACCTCAACGCGCTCGGCCGCGAGCAGGCGACCCGCAACGGTCTTCGGCTGGGCGAATTCGTTCATAACCCTGGAGATTTCGACTTTGTCGCCAGCCCGATGCGGCGGACGCGCGAGACCATGGAGCGCATCCGCGCTGCGATGAAGCTCGATCCGCAAGCTTACCGCACCGATCCTCGCCTTGTCGAAATGAGTTTCGGCGACTGGCAGGGTTTCACCTTTCCCGAACTCGAGGCCCGGCATTTGGGCTCGGCCAGGGAGAGGCGCTTCGACAAATGGAATTTCCTGCCGCCCGGCGAGGGCGCCGAAAGCTATCAAATGCTGCTCGAACGGATAAAGCCGTGGTTCGACGCGCTGGACCGCCAGACGGTCTGCGTGACCCATGGCGGCGTCGTGCGGGCCCTGTTCCGCATGGTGCTGGGAATGCCCGAGAAAGAAGCCGCAAACCTGGATGTGCCGCAGGATCGCTTGCTCAGGCTAGAAGGACGACGCCTGGAGTGGCTCTAAGGGGCGAAATCCAATCATTCGGAACGACCGGGGTTTTACTCCTTCTCGGACATTGATGCCAAGTCGGGGACGACGGAAAGTTGACCCGAAGCAGCCCATTGCCAAGCCAGAATGCCGTCTCAAATGCCGCCATTCTGGGGAAACCGCCGGCGGCGGTTGGTACGGCCTTTGCAAAGGGGGATGCGGTCCCGCTCTGCAATGTCTCAGATCAAGGCCGCCAGGCAAACTTGACATCCTGCACGTGCTCAAGCCGATTGTGCGACAAACCGGCAATCTCCGTGACGATCTTGCGGCGGAGGACAGGAAAATAGTCGTCTATCGTACGAGCTGTAGTCGCGAAGCTGTTGGGACCGCCGGTAACGTGGCTGTAGAGATAATCGGTTGGGTGCTGCCACGCTCCTTCGTCTGGGTCGAGGCTGGCGGCTAGGTCCCTAAGTGGTAGCACCGGCGCGGGGATGGCAAGCGCATTGATGATGTGGCCCATGGCCAAGGCATGGTCCCGCGCGGCCTCTGGCGCAGGACCATCATTATTGGGTCCATTCGCTGAGATGTCGATAATCGTGCGGTCGGGTGTGGCGGGGCAGTGGGCCAGGCTCTGAGAGGCGTAGGAAATGGCCCAGCTGAGGCCGGTGTGGCCAAGGCGGTCCTGACCGGGCCGGTTGCCCATATCTCGAATAACGTCAGCTGCCTCTCGTGCGCCGCGCGCATTCTCTATGATGCGCCAAGGCAATATGGTGTGGGCGGTACGATGGCTAGACCACTCGACATAGGTAACGGCGATCCGCCCAGTGCGGGTCACGGCTATGGCGGACACAACGTCGGGATGACTCAACGCCTGGGCGTGACCCTCACGCTGCATATGGGCTGTGCCATCAGCGATGCTGGCCGATATATCGCCGGCCAGGACGAGGCACACGTCAACCGCGGCGTCGGCCTTCTGCGCGCGGACGGATGCAGCTGGGATAAAGAAGCTCGTGCAGATGATAAGGGTGCGCGCGAATGCGCCCAAGTGTTTTGGTGCGACTGCGGGGCTCGCCATTGGGGCGTGGAGAGTTCCGTTGTTGGGGGCAATGACGCCATTGATGTGGATGGTGCGTCCGCCGTGCGTTGCAATTTCAGCCACCGATCCCCCCATTCCCAAAGACGCTTTTCGACCCAGCGACGTTCGCCCGGCTCCCAAAGGCTGTTCTTATAGAAATCCAAATTCTGCGCATGCCCCAACCGGGTCAGACGAGGTACTAGTCCTGCGTATCAGGTGCCCCTCGGACGCGGACGACTGGAAGTTTCAAGTTAGCTAATATAAGGTCCGATTTCTTCTCGGATGCGGGATGGAGATGGGCGCGTTCGATCTCGACGCAGTGGGCAATGCCATAGCCGAAGCGGCGGCCGACCCGACGCGCTGGGACGCTGCAATGGACGTGGCTGCGGACGCCACTGGAAGCTTTGGCGCAATGCTATTCGACGCGAAAGGGCATCTCCCCGGCATACCGAAAAGTCGCCGAATGGGTCCATCGCTCGAGACATACATCAAGGATGGCTGGATCGACCGGGACGACCGATACAACCTGTTGCCTCTGTTGGTTCGCAGAGGAGCCGTCAGCGAGCTTGACGTCCTGACGCCCGAGGAAATCGCCAGGCATCCCTACTATCAGGAATTTCTCGCGCCATTCGGTCTGCGGTGGTTTGCGGGTGTGAAGGTTGCGGCAGGCGATGACCTCTGGTGCCTGTCGATCCAGAGGTCGATCCAGCAAGGCCCTTTTTCGCCATCAGAGATGCAGAGCTTTGCCGACTTCTCAAGACAGTTGGGTTCCGCGGCCGCGTTCGCGAGAATGCTGAGCTTCGCGCGGGCCGAAGGCGCGATGGATGCATTCAGCGCAAGCGGCACGCCTGCGGTGATGCTTGACCGGAACGCCGCCGTGATCCTGGTGAACGAACCTGCAGAGAGGCTATTCGGTCGAGACCTTTGGGTGACCGGCCGCCATTTGGCGTGTGCCGACAAGAACGCCACCGATGCCCTCAAGTGCGCATTTCATGTGCTGCTGCGAAATCCGACCCCGCCAGCAATGGCGAACCCCGTCTCGCTGCCCCGCCTCGGAGGCAGACCTCTGCTAGCCTACCCCATGCGCCTGCCAAGAATTACCACGAACGCCTTTGCATCCTGTCAGATAGTTATCTGCTTTGTCGATCCGGACATTTATCCTCAACCGTCGGAGATTGCCTTGCGGACTTGCTTCGGGCTGACCCCTGCCGAGGCGCGACTGGCTCGCCGGATTTCATCGGGCGCAGAGTTGAAGGCCGTCGCGGATGACCTGGGGGTCTCCTACGAAACCGCCAGGAATCAGCTGAAAGCCGTCTTCGCCAAAACCGACACCCATCGCCAGCCGGAACTGGTCGCGTTGCTCGCGAGAATAGCGAGTACAGCTCAAACTGAATGACCGGAAACACGGGCCTGTGCCCAAAGGCCGGACGGGTCAATCATCTGCGGGGCAGCGATAGCCGGTCGCCGCCGATCGCTCCGAGTATTGAAGCAGAACGATATGAAGGTCACACACCCAAGGCATTGCTGCAAATGCTGGGGGATCCCGACAGGGACAAAGCCGGGCGGGTTCTTCAGGCGATGTGCGAGATGAAGAAGATCATCATCGTGGACCTCGAGCGCGCTTACCGGGGCTAACGAACTCGCAGGCCGGTCAAAAAGCAGAGGAGGGCAGCGCTTTGCCTATAAGCCAACAGTGCGATACGAGGAGTCCCTGCAGTGGGTCCATGCTGCTTTAACCTGAGGGACGAGCTCAATTGCGCGAACGTATGCTCGAGATCGACGGCGGGCTGCTCCTAACGCTCGATGCTCTTCTGAAGGAACGGAACGTCACCCATGCCGCAGCTCGGCTCGGCATCACGCAGCCCGCTCTGTCCGCTCGTTTGCTTCGGTTGCGGCAGTTGTTTGGCGACCAACTCCTGATCCCGGCATCATCCGGCCGCGGGATGGTGCCGACACCGCACGCCGCCGCGCTCCAGCCCGAACTCGCCAAGCTGATCGAGCGATTGCGCGAGTTCGCCAACGTGGCGCAGTTCTTCGACCCCGCCACCAGCCGCCGCGTCTTCCGGATCGCCGCAACGGACAATCCGGCGGCCATCCTCGCACCGGAGCTCATCCCTTTCCTGAAGGCGAAGGCACCTCACATCCGCCTCGCTTTTGTGCTTCCGGACAAAGCCCGGATCGCCGCTCACCTAGAGCAGGGTGACATCGATCTCTTCATCGGCGCGGCCGAGGACGTAGCGGGTGGACTGATCGGAAGGACACTGTTCGACGAAGCGTTCGTCACGGCACAGCGCAAGGATCATCCAAGGGGTAGCAAGCCCTTCGATCTGGATGAGTTCTGCTCGCTTGACCACCTCCTGATCTCGACCAGCGGAGGCAGCTTCTCCGGCATGATCGACGAGGCGCTGGCTACTATCGGACGTGAGCGCCGGGTCTCTGTCTCTATCCAAAGCTATGCGCTTGCCCCTTTGGTGCTGATGGGCAGCGACTGCATCTGCACCCTGCCGCGCCGTTTCCTGCAGCGTTTCACCACGTCGCTCGATCTCTTCGAGCCTCCCCTGGCCCTCGCCAAGTTCCAGATGTCCGCCTTCTGGCATCAGCGCATGAGCGGCGATCCCGCTCATGGCTGGCTACGTGAACAGGTGTTTCAGACGGCGCGGGCCCAAGGCCGCTGAGCGGGCCTGGTGATCGCTCGCCCCTTGCAGCCTCGGCCCTGAGTCTACTGCCCTTGGCTTTCTTCACGGTTCCGGTATTCGGCCGGGTGCCAGGTGAACGAGCCGCCGCCCTCGGCGCGGATGTGCCCGACGCCGGGGAACGGGAGGTGAGGCGCGGCAACGAGTTGGCGAGCGTCCGCGAAGGCCGAAAAGGTCTTCTGCCGCTCGGCCGCCGCCTCTCCTGGGTTCACGTCATATACGATGGTGATAGCTGGATCGGGAAACTGCACGGCCGCAACGTGGATGACGTCGCCGATAAATGCGATCGAATGCCCTTTGCTTGATACCGTGAAGAAGGCACTGCCCGGCGTGTGACCGGGATGCAGCGTCGCCACGATTCCCGGGAGGATTGTTTCGTCGTCGGAGAACGCCCTGACCTTGCCCGCCCGCTGATAGACGCCGATCGTCTTTTCGGCTTCGTCGAAGTACTGGCGGGCGTAGCCTGTCCTTTCCGAGTTCGACGCGTCCAGGAAGAAGGTGAGATCGGGTGCTCCGACGTGAACCGTTGCATTGACGAAGACAGGCTTGCCGTCGGCGACAAGGCCACCCGTATGGTCGGTGTGGATATGAGTGATGAGGATGTCGGTGATGTCCTGCGGCATGACACCGATACTGGCGAGGCTGTCGCGCAGCTTCCCACCGTTGCCTGGCCCGAAGAGTTGCCCCGAACCCGTGTCGACAAGGATGAGCCGCTCGCCGTCCCGGATCAGGAAGGCGTTGATGGAAGCTTCCACCGGGTTGGACAGGAACGCGTGGTTGAGGTGCTCGTCCACCTCCGCAGGTGACGTCCCTGTCAGGAGAGCGTGCAGGTCCTGCCGAACGGTGCCGTCGGACAAAGCAATGATGCCGAGCTCGCCCAGCGGAAACGCGTAAGTGTCAGTGGTTTGCGAGTAAGCGGCAGTGGCGCTAGGGGCCGCGCTTTCGGACAAAGCCGGCACCGCCGTGCCGAGCAGCAAGCTTATTGCGGTCGAGGCGAGAAGGATACGGAAGGTCATGATTGTTGAGGTCCTGGTCAGTTGTGGTTGTCGGTGGACCTTGGTTACGGGTTGTGCGCTTCGGATTGAAATTCGATAGCTGGATCGGACCTATCGACGAGCCTTATACCTCTCGAAGCGGAAGCACCGGGGAGATTGGTCGCGTGGATGCCTTCTGCCGGCGCACGATCACTGAAGCGAGAATGGTGGGCAAGTTGAACCGGACGCTGCTCGGTTGGGCGAACTACTTCTCAGTAGGAGTGCCGGCAAGGCGTATCGTGCACTCGACAGCTACACCGCAGTGCGGTGCGCCGTGGTTGAGCTTCAAACAAGGGAAGGCGAAACAAAGGCGGGTTTAGCCAGGACTTCATCCGCGCCTTTGGGGATGGGGCAGCCGGAAACGTTCTATTCGGTTGAATCGCTGTCCGGCAATTGCATGTCGGTGATGATGTTCTCGCCGTTTGTCTCGTCATAGGCGATCACGATATCCATGCCGGGTTTCAGCGCCTCGAGATCGGTTTCGGCATTCAGCTTGTAGGATTTGCCGTCGTCGAGTGTCAGGGTCAACGTGTCCTTGTCGACTTCTTTGATCAAGCCTTCGGTCTGGCCGGCGAAGGCGGCGGTGGAAATCAGCAATGTGGCGGCAACGGCGCCGATCAGGATACGCATCATCGTCCTCTTATCATTGCGCCGGCACGGTTGCGGCGGGTGTTCAACGGGCAGATGGAGCTGACCAGAAACCAACCGAATGTGTCAAAACTAAATCCGCCGGATCACAGTTTGACCACCGCGGAAAACGCCAATAGAACGCAGACTACAGCACCGCGCGTCCTGACGCGCAAAGGACGCTGTAGCATTTTTGATTTTGCGCAGGATCCTTTCTGAAAGTCGCTCCGATTTTCAGGGTTATGCGCAAGGCCGGCTCCGATGCCGGCAGGGCTGGTTTTCATGTCTCACAATACGTTTGGGCATCTTTTCCGCGTCACCACCTGGGGCGAAAGCCATGGCGCGGCGCTCGGCTGCGTGGTCGACGGCTGTCCGCCCGGCATCCGCTTCACACGCGCGGAGGTCCAGGCCGAACTCGACAAGCGTCGCCCGGGTCAATCGCGTTTTGTGACGCAGCGTCGCGAACCCGACGAGGTCAAGATCCTGTCCGGCTTCATCCTGGATGAGGACGGCGAGACCATGATCACCACCGGCACGCCGGTGTCGATGCTGATCGAGAATGTCGACCAGCGCTCCAAGGACTATGGCGAGATCGCCCGCCAGTACCGGCCGGGCCATGCTGATTACACCTACGACACCAAATATGGCCTGCGCGATCATCGCGGTGGCGGCCGCTCTTCGGCCCGCGAGACGGCGGCGCGGGTGGCGGCCGGAGCCTTGGCCCGCAAGGTCGTGCCCGGAATGGTCGTGCGCGGCGCGCTGGTGTCGATGGGCGAAAAATCGATCGACCGCGCCAACTGGAACTGGAATTTCGTCGGCGATGCCGAAAATCCGTTCTTCACGCCCGATCCGGCGTCAGTCGCCGTGTTCGCCGCGTATCTCGACGGCATCCGCAAGGCGGGTTCCTCGGTCGGTGCGGTCATCGAGATCGTTGCCGACGGCGTTCCGGCAGGCCTTGGGGCGCCGATCTACGCCAAGCTCGACCAGGATATCGCCTCGGGCCTGATGTCGATCAACGCCGTCAAGGGTGTCGAGATCGGCAACGGCTTCGAGGCCGCCCGCATCAGCGGCGAAGAGAATGCCGACGAGATGCGCATGGGCAATGACGGCAAGCCGGTCTTCCTGTCCAACAATGCCGGCGGCAGCCCCGGCGGCATCTCGACAGGCCGGGCGATCGTCGCGCGCTTCGCCGTCAAGCCGACCTCCTCGATCCTGACGCCGCGAAAGTCGATCGACAAGGATGGCAACGACGTCGAGATCATGACCAAGGGCCGGCACGATCCGTGCGTCGGCATCCGCGCCGTGCCGATCGGCGAGGCGATGGTTGCCTGCGCGATCGCGGATCACTATCTGCGTCATCGGGGACAAACGGGGAGGGCAGTAGGGCAGTAGGGCAGTAGGGCAGTAGGGCCCGCTGTCACTGAGCCCCAGCAATTTTTTCCTTTCCCCTACTGCCGTACTGCCCTATTCCCCTACTCCCCTGCGAGTGAAACGAGCGCCTATGTCTTACGACCAGAAGAGAATCGTCGAAGCTCTGCGCGCCTTCGAACGCGGCGAGATCGTCGTCGTCATGGACGACGACGGGCGCGAGAACGAGGGCGACCTGATCGTTGCCGCCGTCCATTGCACGCCGGAGAAGATGGCGTTCATCGTCCGCAACACCTCCGGCATCGTCTGCACGCCGATGCCGCGCGAGGAAGCCAAGCGCCTCAACCTGTCGCCGATGGTCGCCGACAATGATTCGGCCCACACCACCGCCTTCACCGTAAGCGTCGATTTCAAGCACGGCACCACAACAGGCATTTCGGCCGACGACCGTACATTGACCGTGCGCAATCTCGCCAACGGCAATGTCGGCGCTTCCGATTTCGTCCGCCCCGGTCACATCTTTCCGCTGATTGCGCGCGAAGGCGGCGTGCTGATGCGTTCGGGCCATACCGAAGCCGCTGTGGATTTGTGCAAGCTCGCCGGCCTGCCGCCGGTCGGCGTCATTTCCGAGCTGGTCAACGATGATGGCACCGTGATGCGCGGCCCGCAGGTGCAGGCCTTCGCCGAAAAGAACGGTTTGAAGCAGATTTCGGTCGCCGATCTCATCGCTTACCGCCAGCGCAAGGAAACGCTGGTCGAGCGTGTCGCCTGTTCGAACATCGACACGCCTGGCGGCAAGGCGCAGGTCTTCACCTACACGCTGCCGTGGGACTCGATGCACCATGTGGCGATCGTCTTCGGCGACATCCGCGACGGCGAGGAGGTGCCGGTGCGGCTGCATTCCGAAGATGTGGTGACGGACGTCTTCGGCACCAGCCACAGGCTGGACGGCATCATGAAATCGATGGGCGAGCGCCGGCGCGGCGTTATCGTCTATCTGCGCGAAGGCTCGGTCGGCGTCGCCCATCAGGAGCGCAAGCGGCCGACTGCCGAAGACCGCGAGGACCATGAAGAGGCGCGCCGCCGCGAAAACGAATGGCGCGAGATCGGCCTCGGCGCGCAAATCTTGAAGGATCTGGGTATTTCCTCGATCAACCTGATCGCCTCGCGCGAGCGCCACTACGTCGGGCTCGAAGGCTTCGGCATCCATATCGCCAAGACCGAGATTCTTTAGAGGCGGCGCGCCCCGCAGCCCCCTGTTGACCTGAGAACTACTTCAGCGCCGTGCGGCTCAGGGCGGATTGCGCGTCCCGAGCTTGGCCGCAGCGCGCGTGAAGCTGCGCTCCTCCGCACCTGCCAGAAAGCCACTCAGGCCGGCAAGCTCCTCATGTCGTATTCATGAAGTTCCGATTTGCGCAATGATCTTGATGCAAGTGAGCGGCGCTGCCGGCTTTGACAGGCCCGCGGATACGCCGCGCCTTTCTACGCGTCTGCCTGACGGCCACTTCCGCCAGATGAATGATGAGCCGCGCGCCAGCATTCATGACGCTCACGCATAAGAGCATGCGGAATTGAGCCACTAATCGCGAGCGCTGCTCAAACTATCTTCCTGTTGGGACAGCTCGGTCCCCGATCGCCACGACCAACAGGACGTTGCCGAAAAATCGGCACGCCTTCAGCGGCCATTGATGTGCTCGCTCTGACAGAGAAGAGGATCAAAAGCGACATGACGACCTCCGCAGACTTTAGTATCACCAGACGGGATCTGTTGATGGCAGGAGCCGCCGCGGTAATGACCGCGGCGCCATCCGGGGCGAACGCTCAAGCTGGCACTGGTGATATGCCTTCCGCCGTCGGCGAACCTGCCATGTCGAAAGTAGCCATCACTGTGAATGGCGAGGCCCGCGAACTGGACCTCGACACGCGGACCACGCTGCTCGATGCGTTGCGCGAGCACCTGCATCTCACCGGCACCAAGAAGGGCTGCGATCACGGCCAGTGCGGCGCTTGCACGGTGATGGTCGACGGCCAACGGATCAATTCATGCCTGACGCTCGCCGTGATGCACGAAGGCGATACCATCACCACCATCGAAGGGCTCGGCGCGCCTCAGAACCTGAACGCGATGCAGGCTGCCTTCGTGAAGCATGACGGTTACCAGTGTGGCTATTGCACGCCCGGGCAAATCTGCTCCGCCGTGGCGGTGCTGGACGAGATCAGGGCGGGCATCCCGAGCCACGTGAGCGGTGATTTGACCGCAACGCCGCAAGCCACAGTCGCCGAACTGCGCGAGCGGATGAGCGGCAACATCTGCCGTTGCGGCGCCTATTCCAACATCGTCGAAGCGATCGCCGAGGTCGCCGGGAGGCCGGCATGAGATCCTTCACCTATGAGCGCGCGAGTTCTCCTGCGGAAGCAGCTGCCGCGGCGAGTGCCGAAGGCGCCAAGTTCATTGCCGGCGGCACCAACCTGCTCGATCTGATGAAGCTCGAAATCGAAACGCCGACGCACCTGATCGACGTCAACGATCTCGCGCTCGATAGGATCGAGACCACGCCAGAGGGCGGGTTGCGCATCGGCGCCCTGGTGCGCAACACCGATCTCGCCGCGGATGAGCGCGTGCGACGCGACTATGGCCTGCTCTCTCGCGCGCTGCTCGCCGGTGCCTCGGGCCAGCTGCGCAACAAGGCGACCACCGCGGGCAACCTGCTGCAGCGCACGCGCTGCCCCTATTTCTACGACACCAACCAGCCATGCAACAAACGCCAGCCCGGCAGCGGCTGTGCCGCGATCGGCGGGTTCAGCCGTCAGCATGCCGTGATCGGCGCAAGCGAGATGTGCATCGCAACCCATCCGAGCGACATGGCCGTGGCGATGCGGGTGCTCGACGCAACAGTGGAGACGGTGCGCCCCGACGGCACGGCGCGGAGCATACCCATCGCCGAATTCCACCGGCTGCCCGGCGACACGCCGCATGTCGAGAACGCACTCATACCCGGCGAGCTGATCACCGCAGTCACGCTGCCCAGACCGGTGGGCGGAACGCATATCTATCACAAGGTGCGCGACCGGGCTTCCTATGCCTTCGCGCTGGTCTCGGCCGGCGCAATCGTGCAGCGCGACGGCACCGGGCACATCGCTCTCGGCGGCGTGGCGCACAAGCCGTGGCGTGTCGAGGCGGCCGAGGCCGAGTTGCCGCGCGGCGCCAAGGCCGTAGCGGAGCAGCTGCTGGCCGACGCCAAGCCGACGCAAGAGAATGCATTCAAGCTGCCGCTGGTCGAGCGCACGCTCGCCGCGGTTCTGGCGGAAGCAAGGACCTGACCGATGAGATTCGATACCCCCGCCACGACCAATCCGATCGATCAACTCAAGATCGTCGGCAAGCCTACCGATCGGATCGACGGTCCGCTCAAGACCACAGGCACTGCGCCCTATGCCTATGAGTGGCACGATGTCGTACCCAACCAGGCCTATGGCTACGTGGTCGGCTCGGCCATCGCCAAGGGCCGGATCGCCTCGATCGATTTGACCAAAGCCAGGGCCGCGCCAGGCGTGCTGGCCATCGTCACGGCTGAAAACGCCGGCAAACTCGGCAAAGGTGACTGGAACACAGCCAAGCTGCTCGGCGGTCCCGACATCCAGCATTATCATCAGGCGATCGCGCTTGTCGTCGCCGAGACGTTCGAACAGGCGCGCGCCGCGGCACAGCTGGTCCGCGTCGACTATATCCGGGCCCAGGGCGCGTTCGACCTCGCGAGCGCCAAGGATTCCGCGATCGTGCCGGATGGGGCCACGCCTGATACCGCGGTCGGCGACTTCGCCAGCGCCTTTGCCAGTGCGCCGGTCGAGCTTGATGCGACCTACACCACGCCCGATCAAGGGCACGCGATGATGGAGCCGCATGCCTCGATCGCCGCCTGGGACGGGGACAAGCTCACGCTTTGGACCTCGAACCAGATGATCGCCTGGAGCACGGGGGACATGGCCAAGACGCTGGGCATCCCCAAGGAGAATATTCGTCTTATCTCGCCGTTCATCGGCGGTGGCTTTGGCGGCAAGCTGTTCGTGCGATCCGATGCGGTGCTTGCAGTTCTTGGCGCACGCGCCGCCCGGCGGCCGGTTAAGGTGGCGCTTGCGCGGCCTTTCATGTTCAACAACACCACGCACCGGCCGGCAACGATCCAGCGCATCCGTATCGGCGCGACCCGGGATGGCAAGATCACCGCGATCGGCCATGAAAGCTGGTCTGGCGACCTGCCCGGCGGCGGTCCAGAAAATGCAGTCCAGCAGACCCGCCTGCTCTATGCCGGCGCCAATCGCATGACCGCCACACGGCTTGCTGTGCTCGATCTGCCCGAAGGCAATGCGATGCGTGCGCCGGGCGAAGCGCCGGGCTTGATGGCGCTGGAGATCGCGATGGACGAGATGGCGGAAAAGCTCGACATCGATCCGGTCGAATTCCGCATCCTCAACGACACCCAGGTCGATCCTGAGAACCCGGATCGCCGGTTCTCGCAGCGCCAGTTGGTCGAGTGCCTGCGCATCGGCGCCGAACGCTTCGGCTGGAAGACGCGCGGTGTCCGGACCGGCCGGGTCCGCGAGGGGCGCTGGCTGATTGGTGTGGGTGTCGCCGCGGGTTTTCGCAACAACCTCCTGACGACGTCTGCCGCACGTGTCCGGCTCGATCATCGTGGCGTCGTCACGGTCGAGACCGACATGACCGACATCGGCACCGGCAGCTATACGATTATCGCCCAGACGGCGGCGGAGATGATGGGCGTGCCGCTCGACAAGGTGGTGGTGCGGCTTGGCGACTCGATCTTCCCGGTTTCGGCCGGCTCAGGTGGACAATGGGGCGCCAACAACTCGACATCAGGCGTTTATGCCGCGTGCGTCAAGCTACGCGAGGCGGTGACGCAAAAGCTTGGATTCAACTCTGCCGAGGCCCTCTTTGAGGATGGCAATGTCCGCTTGGGCAGTCGCAGCGTTTCGCTCGCCGAGGCCGCAGGTGAAGCAGGCCTCGTCGCCGAGGACGCGATAGAATATGGCAACCTCGCCAAACAATACCAGCAATCGACCTTTGCTGCTCACTTCGTTGAAGTCGGTGTCGACGTCGCAACCGGAGAGATCCGCGTGAGGCGGATGCTCGCGGTCTGCGCGGCCGGTCGTATCCTCAATCCCAAATCGGCGCGCAGCCAGGTCATCGGCGCCATGACCATGGGCGTCGGCGCGGCGCTGATGGAGGAGCTTGCAGTCGACAAGCGCCACGGCTTCTTCGTCAACCATGATCTCGCCGGCTATGAGGTGCCGGTCCATGCCGACATCCCGCACCAGGAGGTGGTCTTCCTTGACGAGACGGATCCGATCTCCTCGCCAATGAAGGCCAAGGGCGTCGGCGAGCTCGGCCTCTGCGGCGTCGGCGCGGCCATCGCCAACGCGGTCTACAACGCTAGCGGCGTGCGCGTGCGCGACTATCCGGTCACACTCGACAAGCTGCTTTCGGGTTTGCCCGAGATATGAGCGTTGCTGTCGTTCGCGTGGAGCAACTGTCCTCCCCGCGGCCACGCCTCGCGCGCTTCTGTTCCTCGCGATGCGTCTCTTTCGCTGGGCGCTGCCAAGCGCCACCGACGACGAACGGTCGCCCCAAGCGCCCGCCTTCGAATGACAAGTCTCTATCCGGAATGGAGAATTCCTCATGAAGAAACTCGCGGCTTCCTTGGTGATCTCGTCGCTCGCCACCTCCGTCGGAGAGGCGCAGGAGCGGCCCGCAGGCCGGATCGCGCCGCCGGACGTCTATGTTGTGGCGCCTGGTCTCGGAGAGTATACGGACGAGCTGCTGTTCGGCGATGTCTGGCTGCGCGACGAGCTCAAGCCTCGTGATCGCAGCATCATCACCGTCTCGGCCCTGATTGCGTCGGGGCGCATTGCGCAGGTGGGTGGGCATGTCGGTCGGGCGCTCGATAACGGCGTGACCCCAAGCGAGATCGGTGAGATCATCACCCATCTCGCCTTCTACTCCGGCTGGCCGAACGCCATTTCCGCCGTCAACGCGACAAAGGAGGTCTTCGATAAGCGCGGCATCGAGCCGGTTGCGGCCGAGGCGGGGCAGCCACTGGAACTCGATCCAGCTTCCGAGGCGGCAAGGGCGGCGAGCGTGGATACATCGACCGGCCCGGTCGTTCCGGGGCTCGCGGAATATACCAACCAGGTGCTCTTCGGCGATCTCTGGCGACGGCCGCAACTCTCGGCGCGTGACCGCAGCCTTGTCACCATCGCCGGTCTCATCGCAACGGGCAAAGCCGAGCAACTGCCTTTCCATCTAAGTCGAGGCATGGACAACGGCCTGACACGAACCGAGGTAGCGGAGGTTCCGACGCATCTGGCCTATTATGCCGGCTGGCCCAATGCGATGTCGGCGGTGCCGGTCCTGCGCGGGGTCTTCGGGGCTCGCAAAGCTGCTGCGCCAGGGGACGCCGGTGCCGACGCGCTTTCTCTGCAGAAATACGACCCAGAGGCCGCCGCCACGGGATCACCTGAAAACTTCACCGGCTCCGTGCGGGTCGAGTCGCGGTTTCAAGCCGAGGACCCGGCGCGAGTCGGAGGGGCGACGGTGAGCTTCGAGCCGGGTGCGCGTACGGCCTGGCACACGCATCCGCTTGGCCAGACGCTGATCGTCACCGCAGGCTGTGGCTGGGTACAAAGCGAAGGCGGGCCGATCGAGGAGGTGAGGCCTGGGGATGTGGTGAATATTCCGCCAAATGGTCGTCACTGGCATGGCGCCTCGAAGGGAGCCTCCATGACCCACGTGGCCGTGGCGGAGTCCCTCAATGGCAGTGCCGTCACCTGGATGGAGCAGGTGAGGGACGACCAGTATGCCCGCGGCCCCGAAGCCGCCGATCAGTGCCGCGGCTGATTTGCCGTGTCGGCCCCTCAGGCCGTCGCACCAGAGGCGGGCGGCCGTAGACGCCTTCGAGAGGAGGACGTCCGGCCCCGCTCGGGACCGGACGCATAGAGACTATTCGGCAGGAACCGCGGCTGCGTCGCATGCGGAGGTTTCGCAATCCGCCGTGGCAAGGCTGCGCTGGCCGGCGAGCACGATGACCAGCGCGATTGTGCCCGCCGCCACCGATACCAGGAACCCGCTCTGTGCGCCGAAGGCGTCCACCACCCATCCGGCGGCGAAGGAGCCAAGCGCCATGCCGATGCCTATGCCGGTCATGACCCAGGTGATGCCCTCGGTCAGCATTGCCTCCGGCACGCGCCGCTCGATCAGGCCGAATGCCGTGATGAAGGTCGGCGAGATCGCCACGCCGCTAACGAAGACGGCCAGTGCCAGAAGAGGCACCGTGTCGGCCACGAGCAGCGGCAGCGTGGTGAGCGCGATGATGGCGACCGCGATGGCAAGTTGAATTTGCAGCGGTGTTTTCAGGTTCATGGCGCCGATGATGATGCCGACGACGAACGATCCGAGCGCGTAGACGCCGATGACGAGGCTGGCAGCGCCTGGCTGGCCAAGCTCCTTGGTGATCGCCACTGTGCTCACCTCCGTGGTTGCGAAGGTCGCGCCGATGAAGATCAGCGCCAAGGTGATGATTTGGACCGGCCGCAGGCGGATTGCCGAGCCGCTCGAGCCCTGGTCGATCGGTCGCACTCGCGGCTCGGTCGAGCGCTGCAGGATGAAGGCTGTCGAGCCGAAGGCGAGGAACAATGTGCTCGCCAACATTCCCGCTTCTGGGAAAAGAGCGACGCTCAGGCCCACCGATAGCGATGCCCCGGCGATGTAGACCAGCTCGTCGGCCGCCGACTCGAACGCAAACGCGGTGTTCATCTCGGGGCGATCCCGGAAGAGCTCTGTCCAACGCGCGCGCACCATTGCCGGGATGCTGGGCATTGCAGCGGCCAGCAGCGCCGACACGAATAGCGTCCATATCGGCCAGTCCTGATTGGCCGCCGCAATCAGCACCACGAAAGCGAGCACGGAAATGACGGTGGTGGGCACCACAATCCGCGCTTGGCCGAGGCGGTCCACCAGCCGCGATATCTGCGGCGCGGCGAAAGCATTGGCCAGCGCATATGTCGCGGAGACGGCGCCGGCCAGCCAGTACTCGCCATGTGTCTGCGACAGCATCGCGACGATCCCGATCGGAGCCATGGCCATCGGCATCCGGGCAACGAAGCCGGCTGCGGCGAAGCCCTTGGCTCCCCTTGCCTTGAAGATTTCGCGATAGGGATTGGGCATGTGAATACTCCTGGATTTTTGAGGCCGGGCCACTTATATACGTGGCGTATGCAAATCAGATAATAGCATACGAGACGTATGTCAATTAATATACGAGACGTATGTGAAGGAATGGGCGAATGGCGCACAAACCACGCAAGGAGATGATCGCGGAGACCCGCGCCAAACTGGTCGCTGCGGCGCGCCATGCCTTTGGCACTGTCGGCTATGCCGAGGCCTCGATGGACGACTTCACCGCATCGGCCGGGCTGACCCGTGGCGCGCTTTATCACCACTTCGGCGACAAGAAGGGCCTTCTCCAGGCGGTCATCGCCGAGATCGACGCGGAAATGTTGGCCCGGCTGAAGATCGTTTCGGCCAGGGCGGACACTCTCTGGCAGGGCTTTGTCGACGAATGCACCGCCTATATCGAGATGGCGCTGGAGCCGGAGATCCAGCGTATTGTCCTTCGCGATGGACCGGCGGTGCTCGGCGATCCTTCGCAATGGCCGAGCCAGAACGAATGCATCCGCTCGATGAGCGAGAACCTTCAAAAGCTGAGGGACGAGGGAACCATCGTTGCCGTCGATCCCGAAGCCGCGGCAAGGCTGGTCAGCGGCGCCTCGCTGCATGCGGCGCAGTGGATCGCAAATTCGGAGGATCCCGAAGCGACGTCGAAAAAGGCGGTGAAGGCATTCAACGTGCTTTTGGAGGGGCTGCTCAAACAGGGCCGCAGGACTGGCCGTCCGCAAGTGATGGCTGAGATTGGAGAAGAGGGCCGTCCCTAAGGGAGAGGTCGGGGCATATAGGACGGCTTGCGCTGGACCCAACCGGGGCCCAACATCTAAACCCTGTTGAACGTCTGCCTTTGGTGGCTCCAAAACATGGTCAAAGCCGCCGGGCGCGCCTATATCGGGGCATGGTCACAAGGCTTTATACCCACCCGATCTTTCTCGAGCACATAACGCCGCCCGGTCATCCGGAGCGGCCCGACCGGCTGCGCGCCATCGAACGCGTGCTCGACGACGAGGCCTTTGCGGCCCTTG
This sequence comes from Mesorhizobium sp. M6A.T.Cr.TU.017.01.1.1, assembly GCF_004023115.1. Lineage (NCBI taxonomy): Bacteria > Pseudomonadati > Pseudomonadota > Alphaproteobacteria > Hyphomicrobiales > Phyllobacteriaceae > Mesorhizobium > Mesorhizobium sp. M6A.T.Cr.TU.017.01.1.1. The sequence goes on along the minus strand of NZ_RZTA01000031.1, from coordinate 40,900 downwards.
ACCGTGCCGAGGCGCCGGAAGGCGACGAGGCCACCATCCTCTACGCACATCCGCAGGAATTCGTCGATCGGGTCCGCGCAGCGATACCGGATACCGGTATCGCCCGCGTCGACGCCGACACCACCGCCAGCCCGAAAAGCTGGCAGGCGGCTGTGACGGCGATCGGTGCCGCCAACGCGGCGGTCGACGATGTCTTTCGGGGCAACGCCGCCAATGTCTTTGTTGCCGCCCGGCCACCCGGCCACCATGCGGAAAAGACGACGTCCATGGGCTTCTGCCTGTTCAACACCGCGGCGATCGCGGCGCGCTACGCGCAAAGGCAGCACCAGGCCGAGCGCGTCGCCATCGTCGACTGGGACGTGCACCACGGCAATGGCACGCAGGACATTTTCTGGGACGATCCGTCGGTGCTCTATTGCTCGACGCACCAGATGCCGCTTTATCCCGGGACCGGGGCCGTGAGCGAAACCGGCGCCGGCAACATCGTCAACGCGCCGCTGGCGCCGCAGACCGGCAGCGAGGTTTTCCGCGACGCTTTCCTGTCGCGCATCTTGCCGGCGCTCGATAATTTCGCGCCCGACCTCATCGTAATTTCCGCCGGCTTCGACGCGCACCACCGCGATCCGCTGGCCGAGATCAACCTGACCGAGGACGACTTCGACTGGGCGACCGGCCAGTTGATGCAGCGTGCCGGTCGCTACAGCGACAACCGGCTCGTCAGCCTGCTCGAGGGCGGCTACGATCTGCAGGGATTGGCATTTTCGGTCGCCGCCCATGTCGGGCGACTGATGAAAGGATAGACGATGGCTGGTGAGACCAACGAAGACGTCAGGGCGATGAGCTTCGAGCAGGCGCTCGACGCGCTGGAGAAAATCGTCGATGATCTGGAGCGCGGCGACGTGCCGCTCGACCAGTCGATCCGCATCTATGAGCGCGGCGAGGCGCTGAAGGTCCATTGCGATCGGCTGCTCAAGGCGGCTGAGGACAAGGTCGAGAAGATCAGGCTTTCGCGCGACGGCAAGCCGGTGGGGACAGAGCCGCTGGACGCGGAGTAAGGCACGGCCCCGAAAGAAGAGTTCGCCTTGCCGGCTTTGGACATGATGATGATTGAGGACAAAACTCATCCCGATTGAGATGGCTCCAGGACGAGAGGAGATTGCGAAAGATGTGCAGAAACATCAAGACCCTGTTCAATTTCGATCCGCCGGCAAGCAATGACGAGGTCCGCGACGCCGCACTTCAGTTTGTCCGCAAGCTGAGCGGAACGACGCGGCCATCGAAGCAGAACCAGCATGCGTTCGACCACGCCGTCGAGGCAATAGCGGCGTCAGCGCGCGAATTGCTCGACAGCCTCGAGACGACGCAGCATCCGCGCAATCGCGAAGAGGTGGCGGCCAAGGCGAAAGCCAAATCTGCACTCCGCTTCGCCTGAGGAGACCGCATGAGTTTCTTCCCCGGAAATGACCCGCAGGCCGGCGATGCCTTCGCCAGCGACCAGATCGAATTGATGGTCATTCCGAACGCCAAGGACATCGGCGGCTTCCAGGTTCGCCGCGCTTTGCCGACCGCGAAGCGGCGGCTGGTTGGGCCGTTCATCTTCTTCGACCGCATGGGCCCGGCCATCTTGCGGGCCGGCCAGGCGCTCGATGTCCGTCCGCATCCGCATATCGGCCTGTCGACGGTCACTTACCTATTCGACGGCAAGATCCGGCACCGCGATTCGCTCGGCACCGAAATGGTAATCCAGCCCGGCGACGTGAATTTGATGACCGCCGGCCGCGGTATCGTCCATTCCGAGCGCACGCCACAGGAGCTGCGCGGCGCACCGATGTCGGTGTCCGGCCTGCAGACATGGCTGGCGCTGCCCGACGATAAGGAAGAGGTCGATCCAATCTTCGAGAATACGGCGGCCATGCGTCTTCCCGAGATCGACGCCGAAGGCGTCAGCGGGCGTGTCGTCATCGGTGCCTTTTCCGGGTTGCGGTCTCCGGTCGCGACCGCTTCGGACACGCTCTATGCTGACCTCAGCCTGGCGCCTGGCGCCAGTGTGAAAATCCCTGCCGATGCCGAGGAGCGCGCCATCTATACGTTGGAAGGCGAGGTTTCGATCACCGGCGACCGCTTTCCAGCGGAGCGGCTGCTGGTATTCCGGCCCGGCGACGAGATCGTCGTGTCCTCGGAGGGTGGAGCGCATTTTATGCTGTTCGGCGGTGCCTCGCTCGGCTCCAAGCGCTACATCTGGTGGAATTTCGTGTCATCTTCGAAGGAACGCATCGAGCAGGCGAAAGAAGAGTGGAAGACAGGCCGCTTCGATATCGTTCCTGGGGATGAAGAAGAGTTCATTCCGCTGCCGGACAATTAGAGCGCCGCGCGCCCTTTTGGACACGCAAAGGAAACCCTAACACTTTGAATCTACGCCGCGTCACTCACACGCATTTACATTCGCCGGCCAGCAGCCTATTTCGCAGATGAATAAAAAGCAGGCCCTACCACCAGTGAACGCAAAGCTCCATACACCGCTTCTCGACAAGGTCCGCATCCCGGCCGACCTCAGGACGCTCGACGAAGGTGATCTGCCGCAGTTGGCATCGGAGCTTCGCACCGAGTTGATCGACGCTGTGTCCCACACCGGCGGACATCTCGGTGCTGGCCTTGGCGTGGTCGAACTGACGGTCGCATTGCATTATGTCTTCAACACGCCCGACGACCGGCTGATCTGGGATGTCGGTCACCAGGCCTATCCGCACAAGATACTGACCGGCCGCCGCGACCGTATCCGCACGCTGCGGCAAGAGGGCGGCCTGTCCGGTTTCACCCAGCGCGCCGAGAGCGAATACGATCCGTTCGGCGCCGCCCACTCCTCGACCTCCATTTCCGCCGGCCTCGGCATGGCAATGGCACGCGATCTCTCCGGTGGCCGCAACAATGTCATTGCCGTCATTGGCGACGGCGCCATGTCGGCCGGCATGGCCTACGAGGCGATGAACAATGCCGGCGCGCTCGATGCCCGTCTGATCGTCATCCTCAACGACAACGACATGTCGATCGCTCCGCCGACCGGTGCGATGAGCGCCTATCTGGCTCGCCTTGCATCGGGCAAGGCCTATCTGGGCCTGCGCGATTTCGGCAAGAAGCTGACCTCCTATTTGGGCGAGCGCGCCGATCGCGCCATCAAGCGGGCGGTCGAGCATGCGCGCGGCTACGTCACCGGCGGCACGCTGTTCGAGGAAATGGGTTTCTACCACATCGGCCCGATCGACGGTCACAATCTCGAGCACCTGATCCCGGTGCTGAAGAACGTCCGCGACAATGCCGACGGCCCGGTGCTGATCCACGTCGTGACCCAGAAGGGCAAGGGCTATGCACCGGCCGAGGCGGCGGCCGACAAATATCACGGCGTCAACAAGTTCGACGTCATCACCGGCGCGCAGGCCAAGGCGCCGGCCAACGCGCCGAGCTACACGAAGGTCTTTGCCGAAAGCCTGGTCCAGGAGGCCCGAGAGGACGACCGCATCGTCGCCATCACCGCCGCCATGCCGAGCGGCACCGGTCTTGACCTGTTCGGCGAGGCGTTCCCGGCGAGGACCTTCGACGTTGGCATCGCCGAGCAACATGCGGTGACCTTTGCCGCCGGACTTGCCACGGAAGGCTTCAAGCCTTTCGCTGCGATCTATTCGACCTTCCTGCAGCGCGCCTACGACCAGGTGGTTCACGACGTTGCGATCCAGAAACTGCCGGTGCGCTTTCCGATCGATCGCGCGGGCTTCGTCGGTGCCGACGGCGCGACCCATTGCGGCGCCTTCGACACGACCTTTCTGGCGACGCTGCCCGGTTTCGTCGTCATGGCCGCAGCGGACGAGGCGGAACTGCGCCACATGGTGCGCACGGCAGCAAGCTATGATGACGGGCCCATTGCCTTCCGCTACCCGCGCGGCAACGGCGTCGGCGTCGACATGCCGGAGCGTGGCTCGGTTCTCGAAATCGGCAAGGGCCGTATCGTCAGGGAGGGCACCAAGGTTGCGCTGCTTTCCTTCGGTACGCGGCTGCAGGATTGCCTGGCTGCGGCCGAGGAGCTCGGCGCGGCAGGGCTTTCCACCACGGTCGCTGATGCTCGTTTCGCCAAGCCGCTCGACGAGGATCTGATCCGGCGGCTGGCCCGCTCTCACGAGGTGCTGGTAACGGTGGAAGAGGGCGCGGTCGGCGGCTTCGCCAGCCATGTGCTGCAATTCCTGGCCCATGAAGGACTGCTGGAAAACGGCCTGAAGGTACGCCCGCTTGTGTTGCCGGACGCATTCACAGATCACGCCAAGCCCGAAAAGATGTATGCCGACGCCGGACTGGACGCCGCCGGCATCGTGCGCACCGTCTTCGTGGCGCTGGGACACACCGCCAGCGCGCAAAGCGCCTGAATCAAAATCTCAACAGCTTGACCCAGTTTGCCGACGGGCGGCCGTAACCGACTGTTTACGCTGCGATTTGGCGTTTGCTTATCGTGTCTCTTGGCACCGTCGGTCGAACGTCGGGGTTCGCGGCCAATCTTCTAGAAGCTAGAACCACATATCGCGCACACATCGACCATCGCTCGGCAGATCCTCGAATTTGTAGAGACCATCGAAATGGTCGATTGGCAGGTCGGCGACTGCTTCAGGCGGCGCAAGCCTCACATTGACGGCGATTCGAATGCGACCGGTGGCGCTAGAGCGCAAACCACGCCAGGCCAGAACACAGGCGCATGTCGGACAGAACAGAATCTCGAGCGACGGGGCATCCTTTCCGGCGCGCGTATAAGACCTTGTCGGCCCCGCAAGACGGATGCGTTCGTCAACATAATCGTAAGCCCACAGCGCGCCATAGCGGCGGCAAAGCGAGCAATTGCAGGCTGTGATCGAGCCGGGATCGCCCTCCAACGTCCAGTGGGCCGCGCCACAATGGCAGGTTCCGGTCAGCATTCGCCCTCCTTCGCGTTCGGCAGCAAAACGCATTTCGTACCTGACATTGTGCCGGACGTGGTGCGATATTCAACAAGCTGTGGCAGCTTGATACGTTCGCTGCTTTCCGAAGATGTTCGTTGTCCCCCCCAATATCCTTGCCATCATCGTCGGCTTTCGCCATGAAGGCCGATGAACTTCCCTTTGCCAGCCAGCACACGCCAGCGGCTCGACGAACTGCTCGTCGCTCGCGGCCTGTTCCCCAGCCGCTCTCGCGCCCGCGACGCGATCGAGCGCGGTACGGTCACGGTCGACGGCGTCATTGCCCGCAAGCCCGGCCAGACCGTCTTGGTTGATTGCCTCATCGCCATCGATGATCCGGCGCAGGGTTACGTGTCGCGCGCTGCGCTGAAGCTGATCGCCGGGCTCGACCATTTCGGTCTCGATCCCGCCGGCAGCGAAGCGCTCGACGTCGGCGCCTCGACCGGCGGTTTTACTCAAGTGCTGCTCGAACGCGGCGCGGCGCATGTCACGTCGATCGATGTCGGGCATGGCCAGATCCATCCGGATATCGGTGGCAATCCGCGCGTGACGGTGATCGAGGGACTGAACGCCCGCGATCTCTCGGCCGCCGATCTTGCCGGTTGCATTCCGGATTTCATCGTCTCCGATGTCAGCTTCATCTCGTTGAAACTGGCGCTGCCGCCGGCGCTCGCCATTGCCAGGAGCGGCGCCAGGGCAATATTTCTGGTCAAGCCGCAATTCGAGGCAGGCCGCGAGGCGATCGGCAAGGGCGGCTTGCTGAAAGACCCATACGATGCCGCGCGGGTTGCCGGCCTGCTGCAGGACTGGCTCGACGGCGTCCCCGGCTGGCGCGCGCTCGGACTGCATCTGTCGCCGATCGAAGGCGGCGACGGCAATCGCGAATTCCTGCTCGCCGGGATCAAGGACGCCAGCGTGAAGAACGGCGGGATCGGCGACCGATGAACGCGCGCTTCACGATCACAAGACTGGGATCCCAGGGCGACGGCGTCGCCGAGACCGAAACCGGCGAGCTTTTCATTCCGTTCACGCTGCCCGGTGAAATCGTCACCGCCGCGCGCGAAAAAGATCGCGCCACGCCGATGGCGGTGCTGGAAGCGTCGCCGCTTCGCATCGACCCCGCCTGCCGGCATTTCACCGAATGCGGCGGCTGCGCCATCCAGCATCTCGAGGCCGAAGCCTATCATCGGTGGAAGCACGACAAGGTTGCGCATGCGCTGAACAGCAAGGGCATTGTTTGCGACGTTGACGCGCTACTGCCGTGCGCGCCGCAGACGCGTCGGCGCGTCGTGTTCACCGCCCGACGGAGTGAGGCCGGCATGCAGCTCGGCTTCGTTCGTGCGCTGTCGTCGGAAATCATTTCCATCGAGGAATGCCCGATCTCGCTGCCCGAGATCGTCGCAAAGCTCGACCGTCTGAAAGCACTCGCCGAATTGATTTGCGCAACGACGAAATCGTTCCGCATGACGGTCACGGTGACCGGTTCCGGCCTCGATGTCGCGGTTCACGAGTCCGGCAAGCTTGGTGAGAACCAACGCCGCGTCGCCTCCAACTTCGTCATCGCTCAGGGGCTGGCCAGGCTCTCGATCGATGGCGAGATCATCATCGAGCCCAAAAAGCCGGTTGTCACGTTCGGCAGCATCGCTGTCGCGGTGCCGCCGGGCGCCTTCCTGCAGGCCACCGAGGCCGCCGAGCAGGCGATGGCGGATATTGTCGGCCGGCACCTCGCGCGCGCCAAAAAGGTCGCCGATCTCTTCGCCGGCTGCGGCAGCTTTGCGCTACGCCTGGCCGCGAAGTCGGAAGTCCATGCGGTGGAGGGCGATGCGGCAGCGCTTTCGGCGCTCGATAGGGCGTTCCGTTTCGCTACCGGACTCAAGCGGGTGACCAGCGAACGCCGCGATCTGTTCCGGCGGCCGCTCACTTTCAAGGAGCTGAATGCCTTCGACGGCATTGTCTTCGATCCGCCACGCGCCGGCGCCGAGGACCAGTCGAAGCAGATCGCCCGTTCGGACGTGCCGCTGGTCGCCGCGGTTTCCTGCAATCCGGTGACGCTGGCGCGCGACCTGCGCATCCTCATCGACGGCGGCTATGCGCTGAAAAGCGTGACGCCGATCGACCAGTTCCTGTGGTCGCCGCATGTTGAGGCCGTCGCGCTTCTGGAGAAGCCGAGGCGAAGGCGGTAGGCTGGCAGGAATGCAGGTTGGCATCCGTTGAGCTTGAATTGCGCGTCGATTGAGCATATTTTGATGAGGTGTTGTCAAAATGCGGTAGGAAATCGCCATGGCAGTAGCCCTCGACATTCCAGCGTCGCGCTTCGGCGAGGAGCGCACGCCGTTTCTCTCTGCAAGGCGGGTCGCCGAACTGCTCGGCGTCAACCTGACGGAACTGGCCGGCCTGATCGGTGTCGCGCGCAACACGCTTGCCGCCAAGGCCGGCGCGCGCAAGGTCGACGCTGCACTTAGTCCCGTCGTTCGCATTCTGGCGATGGCGGGCGAAATGGCCGGCAATGAGCAGCGTGCGGCGATCTGGTTCAAGCATCAGCCGATCCCCGGCTGGGCGGGAAAGACCGCCTACGATCTGGTTCGGGAAGGCAAGACGGATAAGGTGCTTGCCTATCTGGAGGCAGTCCGCTCCGGCATCTATGCCTGAAACCAGGCTGAGCCTATGGCGTGCCTTCGTGCCGCGCTGGGCGCATCTGCCGCTTTCCGGTGAGGGTGCTGCCCGCTTTGGCGGCCGCTGGAATCCTGTGGGCGCCCCGGCGATCTATGCGGCGCGGGAATTGTCCACTGCCTGGGCCGAATACAATCAGGGCTTCGTCCAGCATCCGGCGTTGATCGCCCAACTCGAGCTTTCAGGCGCGCGGCTGGCCGACCTGACCGACGCCGATACGCTGACCGAACTCGGGGCAACTACGGACATTCATCGGTGTGAGTGGCGCGACATGCTGGATCGAGACCTTGTGCCAGAGACGCACAGGCTAAGAGATCGCTTGCTTGCCGATGGACTACATGGCGTGATCTATCCATCCTTCATGTCGCCCGGCGGCACATGCGTCGCGCTCTGGCGCTGGAACGAGGACGACGCCCCGCGCCTCGGTGTCGTCGATCCCGATCATCGCCTGCCGAAAACACCGGCTTCATGGCTATAACGGGAGTTTCGAACAGGCCTACCTCGACAGGCTGGCCGCTCAAACCCTGGTGCCACCCACCGTCATCTGGTTCATCCTGAGATGTGGCTGGCCGACGCCTACCGGCACGCCCTGGCCGGCCTTGCCGCACATGCCGATGCCGGTGTCGAGCTTCATGTCGTTGCCGATCATCGAAACGCGGTGCATGGCGTCAGGCCCATTGCCGATCAGCATGGCGCCCTTGATCGGCTGCGTCACCTTGCCGTTCTCGATCATGTAGGCCTCGGTGCAGCCGAACACGAACTTGCCCGAGGTGATGTCGACCTGGCCGCCGCCGAAGGAGACGGCATAGATGCCGTTCTTGACCGAGGCGATGATTTCGTCCGGCTCCATGTCGCCTGAGGTCATGTAGGTGTTGGTCATGCGCGGCATCGGCTGATGCGCGTAGCCTTCGCGCCGTCCGTTGCCGGTGGCGTTCATGCCCATCAGCCGGGCGTTCTGGCGGTCCTGCATATAGCCGACAAGCTTGCCGTCTTCGATCAGCACGTTGCGGGCCGAAGGTGTTCCTTCGTCATCGACGGTCAGAGAGCCGCGCCGCTCGGCCATGGTGCCGTCGTCGACGACGGTGACACCTTTCGCGGCCACCTGCTGGCCCATCAGCCCGGCGAAGGCCGATGTCTTCTTGCGGTTGAAGTCGCCTTCCAGCCCGTGGCCGACGGCCTCGTGCAGCATGACGCCCGGCCAGCCGCTGGACAGCACGATGTCGAACGTGCCGGCCGGCGCCGGAATGGCCTCGAGGTTGATCAGCGCTTGCCGCAGCGCCTCCTTGGCCGCGTGCTTCCAGCTCTCCTCGACCAGGAACTCGCCAAACGCCTTGCGCCCGCCCATGCCGTAGGAGCCGCTCTCCTGGCGGTCGCCATTGCCGACCACCACCGACACGTTGATCCTGACCAGCGGGCGAATGTCGCGCACCACCTGGCCGTCGGCACGCACGATCTCGACATGTTGCCAGGAGGCGGCGAGCGAAGCCGTCACTTGTCGCACGCGCGGATCCTCGGCTCGCAGCCACGCATCGATTTCCTGAAGGAGCTTGGCCTTGGCCTCGAAGGAGGGCGAGGGGATCGGGTTCTCGTCGCCGTAGAGATGACGGTTGGTGCGGGCAGGCGCCGCGGCAAGCGTGCCGGAATAGCCGCCCTTGACCGTTGAGACCGCGTCGGCCGCGCGCAGCAGCGATGCTTCGGAAAGATCGCTGGAATGCGCGTAGCCACTGGCTTCGCCGGCGACGGCGCGTAGCCCAAAACCCTGGTCGGTGTTGAAATTGGCGGTCTTCAGCCGGCCATTGTCGAACATCAGCGCTTCGCTCTCGCTGTATTCGAGGAACAATTCGCCGTCGTCGGCGCCGTTGATGGTCTCGGCGACGATCTGCTTGATGCGATCGTCGGAAATGTCGAATTGGCCGATCAGGCTGTTCATGGCAGGTCCGTCCGTGGAAAGAGATTGTCCTCACGATGTAGGCGCGAAGGCGCGTCCAGACAATCGGCAATGACCATTGTCTGCGCATGACCCCGAAAATCGGAGTCGATTTTCGGAAAGGATCATGCGCAAAATCAAAGCGCTACAGCGTCCTTTGTGCGTCCCTGGACGCGCGGCGCTGTAGCTAAAGGCCGGTCACAATCTCTTTCATTGGTAAGGATTTGGGCGTCTGACCGGTTCAAGGCAGGGCGGCGAAACCGTCGGCAAAACCCTTGAGCTCTACGGGAATGCCGATGCCTTCCTCCGGCGTCTGGAAGACGATGAAGGTGGCCGACGTTCCGGTCTTCAGCGTGTCGAGCAGCGGCTTTTCGAGAATGACCTCGGCATAGCAGCCGTCCTGGAAGCAGCGCACGAAATAGGCCCGGCCGATGTCCTTGCCGTCGACATTGAGGCCAAGCCCGTTGGGCAATAGAACGCCGAGCGGGGCCAGCACGCGCAGGATTTCGGCCTTGTTGTCGGCGGTGCGCAGCACAACGACCGAAAGCCCCATCTCGGGACGGTCCTCAGCGACGACGTTCTGCATCATCACGCATTGTTCTGATGTGGCGCCGGCCGGCGTGTCGCAGATAATCGACCACGCGCCATGCGTCGACCGCACCTTGCCGCTTGGCTGCGCGGCATTGACCTGGCTGACAACGGACAGGCCAGACAAGCCAACGAGAAAGATGACCTTCGCCAAGGTCCTCGAAATCCTAAGTCTCGAAAGCCCAAGTCCCCAAAGCCAAGAGTTCATGACGGCTCCATTGCGAATCACGGCACTTTAAGCCGCGCCAAGGGCAAGTAAAGGATGAGACCACTGCCGGCCTGCTTCGACAAAGCAATTGTGCGCTTTTCCGTGCCAAATTCGCCCGAATTGCGACCGGCCGGCGCATTTTGCCAGGACACTCCGCCGCTCGGGCTTCCACCGCCGCGGCCGCCGCCAAAATGTGCCGCCGCGCTTGCGCGCAAAAATGCCGCACGGTTTCCTCCGCTCCTTTCTTGCAGAGGCAAATAGAGTATGGTTTGAACCAGCCTCGGGACTGTCCGGGATTCCCGTCCCGGCGTTGTTCGATATTCTTGCGGTCCGATCGCGAGGAACTGGGAGATAATGACGGCAATGAGAAAATTCCTAGCAGGCGCCAAACTCCTAGCAAGCGCTTGGGCTGCCACACTGTTCACCGGTGCATCGGCCCATGCCGCCCAGCCTGCGCCGTGGGAAGTGACCTTCCAGCCCGCCGCCACCGAGATGATGCGGCAGATCGCCTGGTTCGAGCACTACACGCTGTGGTTCATCGTGCCGATCACCCTCTTCGTGCTCGCTCTTATCGCCTATTGCATCTTGAAATTCCGCGCCAGCGTCAACCCGACCCCCTCGCGCACCAGCCACAACACGCTGATCGAGGTGATCTGGACGGTTGGGCCGGTCGTCGTCCTGCTCTGCCTCGCCATCCCGTCGTTCCAGCTTCTGACCGCGCAATACACGCCGCCGGAAGAAGCCAAACTGACCATCAAGGCGACCGGCAACCAGTGGAACTGGGATTACGAATATCAGACCGACAACACGCTTTCCTTCAATTCGGCGATCTTGGCGGATTCTGACCGCGCTGCGGCCGGTAAGGAAGATCGCGGCGTTTATCCGCGCCTGCTCGCCGTCGACAACGAGATGGTGGTGCCGGTCAATACCATGACCCGCGTGCTGGTGACGGCGGCAGACGTGATTCACGCCTTTGCCATGCCGTCCTTCGGCATCAAGACCGACGCGGTTCCGGGCCGCATCAACGAGGTCTGGTTCAAGGCGGAAAAGGAAGGCCTCTATTACGGCCAGTGCTCGGAGCTTTGCGGCAAGGACCACGCCTTCATGCCGATCGCGATCCGCGTCGTCTCCGACGCCCAGTACAAGACCTGGCTGGCGGCAGCCAGCTCCGACCTTCCTGGCGCCAACAAGGCGTTGATGGCCGAGGTCGACAGCAAAGATAAGGTAGCGGCCGCCGGCAACTGATGCCGCGACCAGAAAAGATCAGGGAACGGAGCCGAACATGGCAGACGCTGCAGCTCACGACGATCACGACCATAAGCCGTATCATGGCTGGGTCCGGTGGGTGTATTCGACCAACCACAAGGATATCGGCACGCTCTATCTGATCTTCGCGATCATGGCGGGCTGCGTCGGCGGTGCCCTTTCTGTCGTGATGCGCATGGAGCTGCAGGAGCCGGGGATCCAGATTTTCACCGGCCTGGCGCAGATGGTCTACGGCTTGAACGCCGACGCCGCGCTCGACGGTGGCAAGAGCATGTACAACGCCTTCACCACCGCGCATGCGCTGATCATGATCTTCTTCATGGTCATGCCGGCGTTGATCGGTGGCTTCGCCAACTGGATGGTGCCGATCATGATCGGCGCGCCCGATATGGCCTTCCCGCGCATGAACAACGTCTCGTTCTGGTTGCTGCCGCCGGCTTTCATCCTGTTGATCATCTCGGCCTTCGTGCCGAGCGCGCCTGGCGCTTACGGCGTCGGCGGTGGCTGGACGATCTATCCGCCGCTATCGACATCGGGCCAGCCCGGACCGGCGATGGATCTTGCGATCCTGTCGCTGCACATCGCCGGCGCATCGTCGATTCTCGGCGCCATCAATTTCATCACCACCATCTTCAACATGCGCGCGCCTGGCATGACATTGCACAAGATGCCGCTGTTCGCCTGGTCGGTGCTGATCACCGCTTTCCTGCTGCTGTTGTCGCTTCCGGTTCTGGCCGGCGGCATCACCATGCTTTTGACCGATCGCAACTTCGGCACCACTTTCTTCGCGCCGGACGGCGGCGGCGACCCGATCCTGTTCCAGCACCTGTTCTGGTTCTTCGGGCACCCGGAAGTCTACATCCTGATCCTGCCGGGCTTCGGCATCGTCAGCCATATCGTCTCGACGTTCTCGAAGAAGCCCATCTTCGGCTATCTCGGCATGGCTTATGCCATGGTCGCGATCGGTGCGGTCGGCTTCATCGTCTGGGCGCACCATATGTACACGACCGGCCTGTCGCTCGACACGCAGCGCTATTTCGTCTTCGCCACCATGGTTATCGCGGTGCCGACGGGCGTGAAGATATTCTCGTGGATCGCCACCATGTGGGGCGGATCGATTTCGCTCAAGACCCCGATGCTGTGGGCGATTGGCTTCATCTTCCTGTTCACCGTCGGCGGCGTTACCGGCGTCCAGCTTGCCAATGCCGGTCTCGACCGCCCGCTGCACGACACCTACTACGTGGTCGCGCATTTCCACTATGTGCTGTCGCTGGGCGCGGTCTTTGCCATCTTCGCCGGCTGGTACTACTGGTTCCCGAAGATGACCGGCTACATGTATTCGCCGGTGATCGCCAACACCCACTTCTGGGTCACCTTCGTCGGCGTCAACCTCGTCTTCTTCCCGCAGCATTTCCTCGGCCTCTCCGGCATGCCGCGCCGCTATATCGACTATCCGGATGCGTTTGCCGGCTGGAACATGGTGTCCTCCTACGGCTCGTATATTTCGGCCGTCGGCGTGGTCATCTTCCTCTATGGCGTGTTCGAGGCCTTCCAGAAGAAGCGGGTGGCCGGCGCCAACCCGTGGGGCGAGGGTGCGACCACGCTAGAATGGCAGCTGCCTTCGCCGCCGCCCTTCCACCAGTGGGAACAGCTGCCGAAGATCAAATAGGCGGCTGCCTGGGCGAATACGGAACCGCCGGTCCGCCCGGCGGTTTTGGCCAACGGAATGATGGACTTTAAGTACGCATGGCCCTTGTCGACGACACATTGACTGACGAACCGGGCTTTCGCATGTCGGAAGCGACGGCGGGCGATTTCTTCGCCCTGTTGAAGCCGCGCGTCATGTCGCTGGTGGTGTTCACCGCTTTTGTCGGCCTGGTCGCGGCGCCCGTGACCATCAATCCGCTTCTGGCGGTGATCGCGATCCTGGCTATTGCCATTGGGGCTGGCGCGTCCGGCGCGCTCAACATGTGGTATGACGCCGATATCGATGCGGTGATGACCAGGACCGCCGGCCGTCCGGTGCCGGCCGGCCGCATCCGGCCCGGCGAGGCGCTGAGTTTCGGCCTGGTTCTGTCGGTGCTGTCGGTGATGACGCTCGGCGTGCTGGTCAACTGGCTGTCCGCGACGCTCCTGGCCTTCACCATCTTCTTCTATGCCGTCGTCTACACGATGTGGCTGAAGCGCTGGACGCCGCAGAACATTGTCATCGGCGGTGCTGCCCGCGCCATTCCCCCGGGAATCG
>NZ_RZTA01000031.1:21618-27016 GCF_004023115.1 Mesorhizobium sp. M6A.T.Cr.TU.017.01.1.1 | reverse complement strand
GCCGGTAATCGGCTGGGCCGCGGTGACCGGAACGGTCAGCCTGGAAAGCGTCGTCCTGTTCCTGATCATCTTCCTGTGGACGCCGCCGCATTTCTGGGCGCTCGCTCTCTTCAAGTCCGAGGACTATGCCAGGGCCGGCATCCCGATGATGCCGAATATCGCCGGCCAGGCTTCGACCCGACGCCAGATCTTCGCCTACGCGCTGATCCTTGCGCCGGTTGGCGTGCTGCCATGGGCGCTCGGTTTCACCACACCCGCCTATGGCGCCCTAGCGGTGCTGCTTGGCGCCGGCTTCGTCTGGTATGCGTGGAAGGTGCTGCAGATGGCGGACGACGACCATGTGATGAAGCCGGCCAAGGCATTGTTCGGCTACTCGCTGCTCTACCTCTTTGCCATTTTCGCCATCTACCTTGCCGACTGCGTTGTCGGGCGCGTGCTGGCCATGGGCGGAGCATGATCATGGCCGACAAAAAGCTTGAACTCGTCACGCTGACGGAGCGCCAGCAGAAGGCTCGGCGCAACCGCTCGGTAGCCATCGGCCTGGCGCTGGCGGTGCTTGTCGTCATCTTCTATATCGCGACCGTCGTGAAATTCGGTCACAACCTCACCGGAACGATGTGAGGCTCAAGATGAACCGCCAAACAGTGACCTATCCCCAAAAGAGGAACACCAACCGCATCGTCGCCGGCGTCTGCATCGCCTTTTTTGGCGGCATGATCGGCATGGCCTATGCCGCGGTGCCGCTCTACGCGATGTTCTGCCAGGCGACCGGTTACGGCGGCACCGTGAAACGCGCAACGCAGCAATATGCCGACCGCGTGCTCGACCGCGACATCACCATCCGTTTCGACGCCAATACGGCCGGCGTGCCATGGCAGTTTGAGCCAGTCGCCCGCTCGGTCACCATCAAGATAGGCGAGACGGCGCAGGCGCATTATAGCGCGACCAACAAGTTCGTCCGCGCCACCACCGCCCGCGCGACTTTCAACGTGCAGCCGGAACTGGCGGGATCTTACTTCAACAAGGTCGAGTGTTTCTGCTTCACCGACACGACGCTGAAGCCTGGCGAGACGCTGGATATGCCGGTCGTGTTCTATGTAGATCCCGACATCGTCAATGCGCCGGAACTGAAGGACTTGAAGACGATTACCCTGTCCTACACGATGTTCCCGGTCGAGAAGAACGAGAAGAACAAACCGGTCGCGTCGTCGGCGCCGGCCGAAGGCACAAGCAACAAAGTTTCACATACCGAACGAAGCCTCGGGGGTTGATATGGCAGACGCGCACGCAAAACCACAACATGACTACCATCTCGTCGACCCGAGCCCGTGGCCGTTCCTAGGCTCGGTCGGCGCGCTGGTCACCGCGATCGGCGGCGTCTGTTACATGCAGTATCTCAAGGGTGGCGATTTCCCCATTTTCGGCTTCAATATCGCCAATCCATGGCTGTTCTACATCGGCCTCTTGATCGTCATCTACACGATGTACGCCTGGTGGTCGGACACCATCAAGGAAGCGCATGAAGGCCACCACACGCGTGTCGTGTCGCTGCATCTGCGCTACGGCATGATCATGTTCATCGCTTCCGAGGTGATGTTCTTCGTCGCCTGGTTCTGGGCTTTCTTTGACGCCAGCCTGTTTCCCGGCGAGGCACAGCAATACGCCCGCGCCGCCTTCACCGGCGGTGTCTGGCCGCCGAAGGGCCTCGAGGTTCTCGACCCCTTCCACCTGCCGCTCTACAACACCGTCATCCTGCTTTTGTCTGGCACCACGGTGACCTGGGCGCACCACGCGCTTATTCATGGCGACCGCAAGGGGCTGATCAACGGCCTGGTGCTGACCGTCGGTCTCGGCATGCTGTTCACCATGGTGCAGGCTTACGAGTACATGCACGCGCCGTTCGGCTTCAGGGATTCGATCTACGGCGCCACCTTCTTCATGGCGACCGGCTTCCACGGCTTCCATGTCATCATCGGCACCATCTTCCTGCTGGTCTGCCTGGTTCGCGCGATGAAGGGCGATTTCACCCCAAAGCAGCATTTCGGCTTCGAGGCGGCCGCCTGGTACTGGCACTTCGTCGACGTGGTCTGGCTGTTCCTGTTTGCGTCGATTTATGTGTGGGCATCAAGCGGCGCGGTGATCGAAGGTCACTGAAATCTTTAAGGGAATGTGGCGAGGCGGCTGCGGCGACGTGGCCGCCTTATCTTTTGGGGCGAACGGCACTAAGGTATCGGAATGAGCGATGACAAGGCGATCTGGCCACCAATCGATCCGATTTCGGCCGGCCTGCACGGCCGCTGCCCGCGCTGCGGCGAGGGGAGGCTGTTTTCCGGTTTTCTCACCGTCGGCATGCGCTGCGCCAATTGCGGCCTCGACTATTCCTACGCCGATGCCGGCGACGGTCCGGCGGTGTTCGTCATCCTGATCATCGGCTTCATCGTCGTCGGGCTGGCGCTGTGGATGGAGGTGACGCTTAGTCCGCCGCTTTGGCTGCATCTCATGCTGTGGATACCGCTGACGCTGGTGCTATGCCTTGGGGCGCTTAGGCTGATCAAAGGCGTGCTTTTGACGCTGCAGTACCGCAACAAGGCGGCCGAGGGCAGGCTGGACCTCGGCGAATGAGCACGACATCCGGTTCGGTCGCAGGCCGTTCGCGGCCGAAGACGGCATTGCTGCTTGGCTTCGGCCTCGTGCTGTTCTTCATCTTGCTGGCGCTCGGCACCTGGCAGGTCCAGCGCCTGTACTGGAAAGAGGGTCTTCTCCAGACAATCGACCAGCGCACGCACTCGGCGCCCGTGCCGTTGGCCGAGATCGAAAAGCGGTTTGCCGCCACCGGAGACGTCGACTACACGCCGGTGACGGCATCAGGCACTTTCCTGCATCAAGGCGAGCGGCATTTCTTCGCGACCTGGGAAGGCCAGTCCGGTTTCAATGTCTTCACACCCTTGCATCTGGAGGACGGCCGCTTCGTCCTGATCAATCGCGGCTTCGTGCCCTACGATCTCAAGGATGCGGCCAAGCGCCCGCAAAGCCAGGTAGAGGGCCAAGTGACGGTGACGGGGCTCGCCCGCAACCCGCTGCCGGCGAAGCCCTCGATGATGCTTCCCGACAATGATCCGCAGAAGAACATCTTCTACTGGAAGGATCGCGATGCCATGGCGGCGAGCGCGGGTCTGCCGGCCGGCGCAGGGCTGGTGCCATTCTTCATCGACGCGGACGCCACCCCGAACCCGGGTGGGCTGCCGGTCGGCGGTGTTACCGTCATCAACCTGCCGAACAGCCATTTGCAATACGCCGTAACCTGGTATGGCCTTGCCGCTGCCCTTGCCGGCGTCCTCATCTTCAGGCTTCGCCGCCCGGCGAAAGAGGAATGATCGCCGCTGGCGCCCTTGACAGGGCAGGGGTGCGCACCTCATTTCGCGCCTTGAGTTCAAGACCTGAGTTCACGATACGACCAACCGGCCGGGAATCATGCTTCACACGACCACAAAGCCGCCGCTGACGATAAGGCTCTGCCAGCCCAGGGGCTTCTGCGCCGGCGTCGATCGCGCCATCCAGATCGTCGTTCTGGCGCTGAAGAAATACGGCGCGCCGGTCTATGTCCGCCACGAGATCGTGCACAATCGCTACGTCGTCGAGGGGCTGCAAAGCCTGGGTGCGGTGTTCATCGAGGAGCTCTCCGAGATACCGGCGGAGCATCGCCAGAGCCCGGTCGTCTTTTCGGCGCATGGCGTGCCGAAGTCGGTGCCGGCGGACGCCCAGGCGCGTAGCCTCTTCTATCTCGACGCCACCTGCCCGCTGGTTTCGAAGGTCCACAAGCAGGCGATGCGCCATCAGCGGCTTGGCCGCCACGTGCTTCTGATCGGCCATGCCGGCCATCCCGAAGTGATCGGCACGATGGGGCAATTGCCGGACGGCGCCGTCACCTTGATCGAGACCGAAGCTGACGCCGCGAAATTGGTGCCCGCCGACCCGCAGGCACTCGGTTTCGTCACCCAGACGACGCTCTCGGTCGAGGATACCGCCGGCATCATCCGCGTGCTTAAGGATCGTTTTCCCGATTTACATGCGGCGGCCGCGGAATCGATCTGCTATGCCACCACCAACCGTCAGGAGGCGGTCAAGGAGACCGCCGCTGGTGCCGATCTCTTCCTGATCGTCGGCGCCCCCAACTCCTCCAATTCGCGGCGTCTTGTCGAAGTGGCCGAACGCGCCGGCGCCTCGATGTCACTCCTCGTGCAGCGCGCCTCCGAAATTCCGTGGACTGACATTGCCGGCATCTCGACGCTCGGCCTGTCGGCAGGCGCTTCGGCGCCGGAAATCATTGTTGACGAGATCATCGACGCCTTCCGGCAGCGCTTCAATGTGACGATCGAGCTGGCGGTGACGGCCACTGAAACGGAGGATTTTCCGGTGATGCGGGTCCTGCGCGACGTCGAACTGACGGCGGCCGACATGGCCTTCGTCAATGGGGCCGCGTAAGGTCCATGGCGGTCTACACCGACGTCAATGAAAGTGAGCTCGGCGCGTTCCTGAAGCCCTATCCGGTCGGCGATCTCCTGTCCTACAAGGGCATCGCAGAAGGCACCGAGAACTCGAATTTCCTGCTGCACACCACCAGCGGCTCCTACATCCTGACGCTCTACGAAAAGCGCGTCGACAAGGCCGACCTGCCGTTCTTCCTCGGCCTCATGGGCCATCTCGCCAGGAAGGGCATTTCTTGCCCGCTTCCGGTGACCGCGCAGGATGGCGAGGTGATCGGAACGCTTGCCGGCCGGCCGGCGGTCATCATCACCTTCCTCGAAGGCCTGTCGCTGCGGCGACCGACGGCAGCGCATTGCGGTGAGGTCGGCAAGGCGCTGGCGCAACTCCATCTCGCGGGTCAGGACTTTCCCATGACCCGCCCGAACGCCCTTGCCATCGATGGCTGGCGTAAGCTGTGGAACGCGTCCCACGCGCGCGCCGACGAGGTCGAGCCGGGACTTGCGGCCGAAGTCGATGCCGACTTCGCCGATTTCGAACGGAACTGGCCCAAAGGCCTGCCGGAAGGCATCATCCATGCCGATCTTTTCCCGGACAATGTCTTCTTCCTCGGCGAAAAACTGTCCGGGCTGATCGACTTCTATTTCGCCTGCAATGATCTCTACGCCTATGATGTCGCCACCTGCCTCAACGCCTGGTGCTTCGAGAAAGATTTTTCTTTCAACCTGACCAAGGGCACGGCGCTGCTTGCCGGCTACCAGAGCGTGCGACCCTTGAGCGGCGACGAGAAAGCCGCGCTGCCGATGCTGGCGCGCGGCTCGGCGCTGCGCTTCATGCTGACCCGACTTTACGACTGGCTGACTGTTGCCAACGGCGGGCTGGTCATAAAACGCGACCCGACCGAGTACATCCGCAG
>NZ_RZTA01000031.1:19407-21608 GCF_004023115.1 Mesorhizobium sp. M6A.T.Cr.TU.017.01.1.1 | reverse complement strand
GCGCTTCCACCGGGCGATCAAATCCCCTTCCGAATACGGACTGACATGACCAAGCGCGTTGAAATCTTCACCGATGGTGCCTGTTCGGGCAATCCGGGGCCGGGCGGCTGGGGGGCGGTCCTGCGCTTCAACGGCGTCACGAAAGAACTGTCGGGCGGCGAGGCTGCTACCACCAACAACCGCATGGAACTTTTGGCCGCCATCTCGGCGCTCAATGCGCTAAAAGAACCCTGCGCCGTCGATCTTTATACCGACAGCAACTATGTCAAGGACGGCATTTTCAGCTGGATCGATGGCTGGAAGCGCAACGGCTGGAAGACGGCCGCCAGGCAACCGGTGAAGAATGCCGAGCTGTGGCAGGCGCTCGATGAGGCGCGCAATCGCCACCAGGTCATATGGCACTGGGTCAAGGGCCATGCCGGCCATCCGGAGAACGAGCGTGCCGACGAGCTGGCGCGGCTCGGCATGGCGCCTTTCAAGAACAAGCCGGCCAGGCCCGCGCCCGTTTCGGCCAAGGAAAGCACCCAAGCCAAGCAGCCGGCAGCCAAGAAAATGCGTCGCTCGACCCAGAGCTACTAACCAGTCTGGTCCCCGTATTCAGCGGATCAGCAGCGCCGTGCCGAAAAGCCCGAGCGCGAACACCGTATGCGACACCAGGTTGAGGGCGCGGATCTGCATGGGATTGGGGCGCTTTGATGCGGCCCAGCCGGCGCCCATGCCGGGCGCCAGCAGGAACCAGCCGGCGCCCACGGTGACGATGCCGAGGATGAAGGCCGGCAGGAAGGTCGGCGCCGCCAGCCACGCCGCTCCCACCAAAACGGCCAGAATGATGCCGTAGACGATGCCGACAAAATAGTGGAAGGCCCAGCCCAGCGCCGATTCATGCGCGTAGGGTGCTGCCTCGCCGATATCTTCGTGGAAGACCTTGCCGTCCCTCAGATGCCAGACCCAGCGGCCGACCAGCCCCCAGTTCGGCCGCGGCTGAGCAAACACCGTGTTCAGGAGAATCGCCCAGAGGTCCATGAGCGCCGTGGCGCCGATGCCGATCGCCACAGCGCGCCAGAAGATATCAAACGTCATCGAGGTCCCCCCAAAAGCAAGCAGTCCCGAAGAGCCAGCGCACGATCCCGAAAACCGGAATCGGCTTTCGGAAAGGATAATGCGCCGATTCGAAAGTCTTGAAGCGTCCTGGGACGCGCGAGTTCTAAAAGGCGACTGGTGCCTATGCTGTCGCCAAAACGGAAAGCTGTCCGAGAATATGAGCCGCACCGGATTCATCAACGCCAGGCTTTGTCTCGACATTAAGCGCGATGACCTTGCCGTCGTCGACGATCATCGAGAACCGCTTCGAACGCAGTCCCATGCCACCGCCGGAGAGGTCGGCGTCGAGGCCGATCGACTTGGCGAAGTCGCCATTGCCGTCGGCAAGGTAAAGGATCTTGCCTTCGCCGCCGCTGAAGCGGGCCCAAGCCCCCATGACGTGAACATCGTTGACGGCGACGACGGCGATGGTGTCGACGCCGCGCGCCAGGATGGCGTCGTAATTATCCAGATAGCCGGGCAGATGGTTGTTGCTGCAGGTCGGCGTGAAAGCGCCGGGAACGGCGAACAGCACCACCTTCTTGCCCGAGAAAATCTCGGCCGCTGTGATCGGTTTTGCCCCGTCGGCAGTCATCGTCTTGAAGGTCGCTTGGGGCAGCTTGTCGCCAACGGATATCATCATGATGGTCCTCATTTGACAAATAAAGGGAGTATTCTCGCGATAACGAACTCAGACTTTTCCCGCAACCGTTTGGGGGAGCCTGGAGCAAAAGGATGTTCGACCTGAACATCCTTTGCTCGGGATCAAGGGAAAGGCAGCTGTCCCTCGACCGCGCCGACCGCAGTTGTCAGCGTGTAGTAAAGTCCGCCATCCGTCGGCGTCGTCGTCGGCCTGTCGAGGATCGGCACGGTAAACACCAGCTTGCCGTCCTTTTCGCTGCGAGCCGGCACGCCGAACATGTAATCCCGCTCACCGGCGACGAAGAAATCCGCCGCATTCGGATTGCCCGGAAAGCTCGCCTCGACAATCAGTGTCTCGTGGTCGCCTGGTAGCATATTGATGCCGAAATCGGGCCTTGCGGGGGCAGGCAGGGTTGCGAGCGCCGCCTTCACCAGCGCAGCGTCTTCGACATTGTCCGGATCGGAGCCCGGATCGATGG
>NZ_RZTA01000031.1:0-19397 GCF_004023115.1 Mesorhizobium sp. M6A.T.Cr.TU.017.01.1.1 | reverse complement strand
GTCTGCGCCGGGATGCAGATCGTCTCGCAAATGCCGAGAAAGATATCGGCGTCGATGACGGCCGGCTCGTTCGGCGCCGACAACGTGAACGTCACCGGCAGCGAAACCGGATGGTCATAGCCGGCCCATTTGCCGTAGCCGTCGTCGTGGCGCTGGGGCGGCGGAAACGAAAAAGTCGCGTTGGCAATGTTGGTGCTGGCCGAGACATCGATTTGCGGCGGCACGCCCGCGTCGCCCGGATCGCGCCAGTAGGTTTTCCAGCCAGGCTTGAGCGCAATATCGAGGACGCCATGGATGCGCCCGGCTTCGTCGGGCTTGCCGGTGGTCACAAGCCGCACTTTGCCGCCTTCGGTGTTGTACCAGATCGACGAGGAGGCTGCAGCGGGAAGGCCGGTTCCACATCCGACAGCGGCGCTGAGCAGCAGGACTTTCAAGCTTTGCATGGCGGTGATTTGAGCGTCCGTTCATGGCTGCGCAATGATTTCATGGCGTCGCTGTTATCATATTTGCGTGACCTCGGGCACCGCTTTGCGTGACCTTAGACGCACAGCCGAGACCAAATCGCGCGCGGCACATCTTTTCGGCGCTTCCAAAACGCGTTACGCTGCCTGTCATGGACTTATTGCGCCACAAGAAGATGGTCGCAGGACGCGGCTTTCTCGACGACCAGTTCCTGATTGCCATGCCTGGCATGAAGGACGACCGCTTCACGCGCTCCGTCATCTACATCTGCGCGCACAGCGACGAAGGCGCGATGGGCCTGATCATCAACCAGACGCAGCAGATGCTGTTTCCGGATCTTCTCGTGCAGCTCGGCATTATGAACGAACAGGAGGCGATCCGCTTGCCCGCGCAGGCCCGTGACTTCGTCGTGCGCAACGGCGGACCGGTGGACCGCAGCCGCGGCTTCGTCCTGCATTCGGGCGACTACCGGGTGGAATCGTCGCTGACCGTCTCCGACGAGATATGCCTGACCGCGACCGTCGACATATTGCGCGCCATTTCGTCGGGCCGCGGCCCTCGGCACGCGCTGATGGCGCTCGGCTATTCGGGCTGGGGCGCCGGCCAGCTGGAAAGCGAAATCGCCGAGAACGGCTGGCTGACCTGCCCGGCAACTGCGGAGCTTCTGTTCGATACTGACATCGAGCGCAAATACGACCGGATTCTCGCTTCGATCGGTATCGACCTTGCGCATCTTAGCCTGGCGGCCGGTCACGCCTAGTGGTGAAAACCTGACACCATCGCCAGCCGTTTGCCCAAATCGTAGACGAGATTCTCGATATCGGCTGTCCAGAAAAGGTCAGCCTCTTTCACGCGGGTTTCGACATCGCTGTATTTGCCGATGCGGGCTTCTAAGAAGGAGCGCATGCGCTGGTGAAACTGGCCGACGGTGAGCTGTTTTCCCTTGGCCCTGAACATCGCGGTATTGAACCGCGCCGCCTTGGGGAAGATTTTGCTGGCTTTGGCATTGGGCGTCTCGTCGGCGTTCGACAGGAGGTTTGCTGCGCCGTTGGTGCCAAGGAAATGGGGGAGGTAAAGATCCCGTTCGTCCATGGCCTTCTCGAGACGGGCTTCGATGCGCTCCTTGGCCGCAAGAAGGTTCTTGGCCGCAAGTGCTGCCGACAGATAGGGATCGCGCCTGAATTCAAGGATGCGCTCTTCTTCGGCCTTGTCGTCGACGAAATGGTGTTCGCGCTTGCCCTCGAGGCGGATCCGGATCAGTTCCGCTTCGTCGCCCAGGCCGAACTCTGCACCGTAGTCCTTCACGGCCTCGAGCCATGTCTGGTCGAGGAACTGCATAAGACCAAGTGCCGACCCTTTAGGCGGGCGGTTGTTGATGTCGAAGGAGGATTCCTTCTCGGCGATCGCGAAAAGGGTGTCGGCAGGAAATTGGGTGTCCTTGGCTGCACGCAGAATCTCGCTGGCAATGTACTGGGACACCTTGTATTCGCCGAACTCGTGCACCGACATGCCTACGACGATCTGTTCCGCGCCTTTGGAAAGGATGGAGACGGTGCCCTTCAATGCATCGGCCAAGGTGCCTTCTCCCTTGCGTCGGGAGGTCGATATGGTGCCCGGATCGATGATGTCGAACTCGGGCGCGGCCGAGGGGAAACCCAGAGCGGAGGACGGAACAGCAGTGGCAACCGCGGCTTCGGTCGCTCCGTTGACCAAGGCTCCCGAATAGACCGGCCATGGCATGGCTGCCACTGTCGCCGCCAAGCCAAGCCCCGCGATCCTTTTCGACAAAGGCCGCACGCCCGAAAGAATGACGCCTCCGCAAGCAAAGAATTCACGTGTTCTTTGGAGTGACGCCAGGTCATCCTCCGTTCCTTGTCTGCCCCAGATATTTTGGGAAGATCTATTTCCAACGTTGAGCCGTCAACGTCGAAAAGACAAGAAGAACGGTCAGTGCCTCCGCTAGCTAGTCATTGATAATGGCGGTACAATGGCCGCAGTGCGGCGAAATAATTCGTAATGTACAATGGGTTGATTTTTACCGAGCGTTGCGTAGGCAATGCGTTGCTTGTGAAGAGAGATCATTTACCCTTTGGCTGTCGCCAGATTGGTGCTGAGCTCGAAGGCTAGTTTCGACCCGTTGGTGTACGGCTGCAGCACGGGCGCACTCTCGCTCACGATCTCCTCCACGACGCGCTTGCGTTCCTGATCGTCCATTTCCTTGGCTAAAGAACTCATCCCGACCAGCGCCATCGTATTCAAATGCAGGAAGGGTGCGCCTTCCCCGAAATGGATGGTGCGCGAAATAGTCCTTGATCGGACCTCGTGGAAGCCGGCGTCTCGCAGCAGCGCCTCAAGTGGCGCCGCTTCCCCGAAGCTGTACCGTTGATCGGCGATGGCGCCCAGGTGGCGCTCCGCCACGCGGCGCAGTTCGCGAAAGAACGGGATTTCGTCATCCGGGCGCCACGTGGCAAGCGCCAGCCTACCACCCTTCGCCAGCGCGCGACGCATCTGCGCCGCCGCCGCGGGTTTGTCGGGAAAGAACTGCAGTCCTTGCTGGCAGACGACCACGTCGAACGTCTCACCGTTACGCAGAGGCAGCTCGCCGGCATTGCCCCGACGCCAGTCAATGGCTGGTTCTACAGCCCGTGCCACGGCAAGCATGTCCAGGCTGATGTCGACGCCGACGATGTATCCGGCTTCACCGAGCCGCTCTCTTGCAACGCGCGCCACTATTCCTGTTCCGCAAGCGATATCGAGTACGCGATCGCCCGAAGACAATTCCAGCTCGTCAAGAGCCAACTCGGCCCATGGACGGAAGAGAGGGCCGACGAGCCACCGCTCGTACATTTCCGGGAAACTTGCCTGGTTCATTGCGTAACTGGGCAAGGTCATGATTGTCCTCCCTCAGATTTCCATCCGGCCATCGCGAGCCTTCTCCGCTGTTCCTTGGCCGCGTGCGATTCCAACCAAGAGAAAGTTGCAGCCGTTTAGGAGAAAGAGAGAAAGCATCTCAAACCAGCAGCAGCTCAAGCTTCAGCAATAACGCCTAGCCTGGCCAATCGAAACTTTGGGCAGCTCGGACCATTGCCGCCGTCGCCGGGCTATAGGGCCGGCCCGGAACGCTAGCCAGGGACACCGTGCGTGCCACCGCGGGTTCGATCAGCGGGCGCTGCAGAAGTTCAGGCGATGTCACCGAATATTCAGGCATGAAGGCGAAGCCGATCCGCGCCAGCACCATTGATTGGACCCAATCCTCGCGCTCGGAACGAAAGCGGGCATAAAGGCTAACGTTTCTTTCCCGGCACACCCCCATCACAAGGTCCCTCATTTCGCAGGACAGACGATCGACATAGGGTTCTTGAGAGAGATCGACCAACTTGATTGCATCGAGGGTCGCAAGCCGGTGATCGGGCGCGAATACGACGACGTAACGCTCACTGTAGAGATCATGGACGCGGAAAGCCGCTCCCAATCCCTCCAGCGGATTGAGAACGGCCAGATCGAGATCGCCATGCTCAAGCCTGTCTTTCAGTTCCTGAACGCCCGCTTCGCTAACTTCAAGCTCGACACCATGATAGTCGCGCTGGAACTTTGCCAGGAACCGGGCGAGCTTCACATGGCCGATGGTCGACATCACGCCGAGCCGGATCGGCACCTGATTGAGTAGCCTAAAATTATCAGCAAGCGTCCTGGTTGCGTGGGCCTCCTGCATGATCTGCTGAAGATGCGGCAGAATGGAGCGCCCGAACTCACTCAGGAGGACGCGCTTTCCCTCGCGGTGGAACAAGGGCGCGCCAAGCTCATCCTCGAGCGTCTTGACCGCTTTGGTGAGCGCCGGCTGAGACACATTGCAATCGGTGGCGGCCTTGGTGAAATTCAGTATTTTCGCGGCCGCAAGCACGTAGCGGACCTGAAACATCTCCATGGCGAGCCCTCCCGAGGCGGTTCCACGAAACGACATTATAGCCCCTTCATCGATAACTGTCGGCTATCGATCGATAGAAAAAATGTCGTTTTCTTTCGCCCGCCATTGCATTCAACTCCTGTAGTCACTGAACTAGGAGGAGATCTGGAAATGACCGTCTATATGGTGGAACGCGACCTCAAGGGCATCAGCATGGAAGCTCTGGGAGATGCACAGAAGGCGGCGATCAGCAAGGCCGCTGAGATGACGTCCAACGGCACCGACATCAGCTATCTGCGCTCGACCTTCGCACCGGAGGACGGGCGCTGCATGTGCCTGTTTGACGCTGTCTCCAATACCGACGTGAAGCGTCTAAACGACGATGCAGGACTGCCCTATCACAGAATCGTGCCGGCGCTCGATCTGACCCCATAAGGCCATCACGACCGGGCTCGTGATGACCATCCGGGCCCGGTGTTCTGGAGAAGTCTTGCGCAACGCGCGAGGCTAATCATTTGGAACGGCGGGAAGACCAACGACGTTCGTGCATAACTGCATTCGCTAGCGACAGGTTCAACGCTTGTTGTTCCCGAAGTCGGAGGCGTCCATGTTTGGGAACTCGGGCATCATTCTTCTGCCTGGCCCGCTTGAGCGTCGTGTGGACACTCTTGCGCAGTCGTTTATGCGCCAGCGGCTCGGATCTCAGATGGATTTCTCGATCCCGCAAGGCGAGCCGGCGCTGTTACCGCCCAGCTCGGTGTCCTGGCGTATTTTCAAGAACCCTGTTGCGCTGTTCGTCGGTGGGGTTACTGCGGTGCTGCTCGAATTGGCGGAGCCGCGGGTTCGCGACGCCATTTGGCAGCACAGCACATTCCGCTCCCATGCGCTGCGACGATTACAGCGCACTGGCCTCGCTGCCTTGGTCACTGTCTACGGCCCCCAAACCAAGGCTAAGGCCATGATCGAAGGTGTAGTCAGGATGCATGGCCGCGTTTCAGGTCGAACCAGCGAAGGTGAGCCATACCACGCCACCGACCCGGAGTTGCTGGACTGGGTGCAAGCGACGGCCGAGTTTGGTTTCATGGAGGCGTATCACGTCTATGTGCATCGTCTGCATTTTTTCGAACGGGACGCGATGTTTGCTGAGGCTCGCCCCGTCGCGCTTCTCTATGGTGCGGTTGACGCGCCCACGTCTCAGGCCGAGCTTTACGCGCTGTTCGACGTGATGAGGCAAAGACTAGTCGCGTCGCCGATCATCTTGGAATTCCTGGAGATCATGGAAGAAGTTCCCGCCTTGCCGGGAGTGGCTCGACCGCTTCAGCGGCCATTTCTGAAGGCGGCAGTCGAGATCCTACCCCGCTGGGTCCGCGAGCGGTTGGCGCTCGGCGACCGCTGGACCCTGAAGCCGTGGGAGCGTGCTTTTGTGAAGATGACGGCTGCAATCTGCGAGAGCATCGTGCTCCCCTCATCACCAGCCGTCCAGTCATGCCGTCGCCTCGGTCTTTCCGAGAGCTATCTCTATCGCCGCCGTTAATTCAGGCTTCCAACATTGGTAGAGCCACGCCACGGGTCGGGAGTTAAAGTTTTCGATACTGCGGACCAGAAGGGTTGACTTGCAACCTCCGAGCGCCGGGAAGCGGCCGGCATAAGGCCGCTCTGGTTAGGAAGGGTCGTTCTCTGCCATTCCAAGCGGGTACGCATGTCGCCCAAAAAATGCTCAGCGGATTTGGGACAACGACATGCGCAAAAATCAAGCCTGAGTCAGCGGATACTGTTCCTTCAGCGTCTTCAGCACCTGATCGCCGGGCATCGGCGCGCCGAACATGAAGCTCTGCACATATTCGCAGCCCATCTGGCGCAGTTCGAGCGCATCGCTTTCGTCCGAGATGCCTTCGGCCACGACCGAAAGGCCGAGCTCATGCGCCATATTGACCATGGATTTGAGCAGCACCGCGCGCTTCGGTGTCGAGTCGTCGACAAAGCTCTTGTCGATTTTGATCGTGTCGAAGGGGAAGCGCGTCAGATAGGCTAGCGATGAGTAGCCGGTGCCGAAATCGTCCAGCGACAGGCCGATACCAAGCTTCTTCAGCTTGTTCAGCACATGGGCTGTCTGCTCGGGATTGTCCATCACCAGCGATTCGGTGAGTTCGAGCCGGAAGCAGCGCGGCTTTAGATTGGCTCGCGCGATCACCGAGCGGACGTCGCTGACCAGATCGCGGCGGATGAGCTGACGGCTGGACAAGTTGACCGAAACCGACAACGGCGCATCGCCGATCTGCTTTTGCCAGCCCGCCAGATCTTCGGCGGCCTGTTGCATGGCAAAAAGGCCAAGCTGCACGATCAGGCCGCAGCTCTCGGCGACCGGGATGAAATCGCCCGGCGGGATCATGCCGCGGCGCGGATGGTCCCAGCGCAAAAGCGCCTCGAAGCCGGCAACGCTGCCGTCTTCCAGCCGCACGATGGGCTGGTAGGCTAGTGTGAATTCGCGCCGTTCGATGGCGCGGCGCAGGTCGGACTCGAACTGCAGCCGGTCGGTGCCGACGGTCCGGAAGGCGGGGCGGAAAGGCTCGATCCTGTCGCCGCCGAAACGCTTGGCCTGGTGCATGGCAAGCTCGGCGTCCTTGACCATGTCCTCGGCTGAGCTCTGCGCCGAGGTCCAGGTGACCAGTCCGATCGAGGCGGTCAGCACGATCTCGCGTTTGGCAAAGGTGATCGGATTGTTGATCGCATGCTTGATGGCGTCGGCGACCGCCGCGATGCGGGCCGGGTCCTGTTCAGAAAGCAGCATCAGCGCGAACTGGTCGCCGGCAAAGCGCGACAGCGAATCCTTCGGCTTGAGCAGCCGGTGCAGGCGGCGCGCAATGGTCAGCAGGATGGTATCGCCGGCCGAGATGCCGAGCCCGTCATTGACCTGCTTGAACCGGTCGATGTCGATGACGAAGACGGTCGGACGCACCTTCTCTTCCGTGCGCGCGATCGAGATGATCGCCTCCAGCCGGTTCATCAGCAATTCCCGGTTCGGCAGGCCGGTGAGATTGTCATGCACGGCATCGTGCAGCAGCCTCTCCTCTGACTTTTTCTGCTCCGTCACGTCGACCATGGTGCCGACGCAGCGGATGACCTCGCCGTCCGATCCGATCACCGGCCGAGCGCGCAGCGAAAACCAGTGATAGTGCCCGTCGGCGCCGCGCAGGCGGAAGTTCTGCGACACGCGGCCGCGCCGGTGTTCGAGCACCACGTCGAGCGTCGTGCGGAACGTGTCGCGATCGTCGGCATGCAGCACCGGCAGCCAGTTGCGGGCGGCCCCGCCCAGACTGTCGGGCGCAAGGCCAAGCTGGATGCTGACATCCGGCTTGGTGACGACGCGGTCGCGCATCACGTCCCAGTCCCAAACCGTGTCGCCCGATCCGGCGACGGCCAGCGCCTGCCGTTCGAGATCGGAGAACAGGCCCTGATGCAGCGCGCCACCGGCAAAGGCGTGCTGCATGACGGTGAAGCCGATCAGCAGGATGATGAGGATCAGCCCGCCGCCCAGCGCCGGTTGGGCGATGTCGTTGTCGAGCATGCCGGTGATCGCCATCCACGACCCACATAGCCACAACAAGACCATGACCCAACTGGGCACCAGCATGATGGCACGGTCGTAGCCGCGTATGCCGAGGAAGATGATCAGGCCGAGGCCGGTCAGGGCGGTGGCGGCGAAGGACAGCCTGGCGATGCCGGCGGCGACCGCCGGATCGACGATTGCAACGCCTGCGATCAGCACCAGCCCCAGAATCCAGACCAGCGCGCCGTAGCTGAAATGGCCGTGCCATCGGTTGAGGTTGAGATAGGCGAACAGGAACACCACGAAGGTCGCCGCAAGCGCCACCTCCGTTCCGGCTCGCCACATCTGCTCGTTGCCGGGCGATATTTCCAGGACCTTGTTGAGAAAGCCGAAATCGATGCAGATATAGGCGAGCACCGCCCAGGCGAGTGCGGCGGTAGCCGGGAACATCGAGGTTCCCTTGACGACGAAAAGGATGGTCAGGAACAACGCCAGAAGGCCGGCGATGCCGATGACGATGCCGCGAAACAGCGTGTAGGAATTGACCGAGTCCTTGTAGGATTCCGGATCCCACAGATAGACCTGCGGCAGTTTGGGCGAGGCAAGTTCGGCAATGAAGGTGATCACCGTTCCGGGATTCAGCGTCACCCGGAACACATCGGCGTCGGGGCTGGTCTGGCGGTCGAGCGCGAAGCCCTCGCTGGGCGTGATCGCGGCAATGCGGGTCGAGCCGAGATCCGGCCAGAAGATGCCGGAATTCACCAGCCGGAAATGCGGTGCGACGATCAGCCTGTCGAGCTGCTGGTCGGTGGTGTTGGCTAGCGCGAACACCGCCCAGTCGCCGGTCGAGCGCGCATCATTGGCCTCGACCTCGATGCGCCGCACGATGCCGTCCGGTCCCGGCGCGGTCGACACCTGGAAGTTCTCGCCCTGGTTGCGGTAGATTTCGACCGCGCCCGAAAGGTCGAGCGCCACGTCGTCGCGGGCGATCTTGATCGGTTCGACGGCGAAGGCCGAGGACGCCGCGCAGAGCGTGACGATTGCCGTCAGGACAAAGGCGAACAGCGACCCGATTCGCAGGAAATTCGTCAAAAATCAGTCCTTCGTTCCCGCGCCGGGCAGATCGTCCTCGATCCGGGCGTAGAGGTAATGGTCCTGCCAGATGCCATTGATCCTGAGATAGGATCGCAGAAGTCCTTCGCGCCGGAATCCGGCTTTTTCAAGCACGCGGATCGACCGGGCGTTGTCGGGAATACAGGCAGCTTCGATCCGGTGCAACCTCAGCGTATCGAAGGCGAAGCGCGTCACCACCTTGACCGCGTCGGTCATCAGGCCGTGGCCGCTGTAGCGCTCGCCGATCCAGTAGCCGATATGGCCGCTTTGCGCGACGCCGTGGCGGATATTGCCGAGGGTGATTCCGCCGACAAGCTTGCCGCTGCTTTTGTCGAAGATGAAGAAGGCTATGGCCGTTCCCTGCGCGTAATCTTCGCGGTAACGGCTGAGGCGATGCCGCCAGGCCGTGCGGTCGAGCTCGTCGGGGTTCCACCGCGGCTCCCACGGCTCCAGGAAGCGGCGGCTTTCCCCGCGCAGCACCGACCATTCGCGATAGTCGTTGGTCAGCGGCACGCGCAGCGTGACGCTATCGCCCTTCAGTGCCGGCAGGTCACGGCGAAAGAAAGGGAGCGCGAACATGACGCTTTGATGGACTTAGCCGGCGAGCTTTCGGGCCGTGGTCTGCGTGCCCGAAAGCGACTCAAGGACCGCCTCATAGGGAGCGAGCGTGCCCACCGGTCCGACGGCAGTCAGCGTCGGCTTGGTCGAAAACAGCCGTGACGACAGGTCCGTCAACCGCTCGACCGTCAGCGCCGACAGCCGTTCCATCAGCTCTTCCTTGGCGATCGGCCGGCCGAACAGAAGCATTTGCCGGGCGATCTGCGAGGCGCGGCTGGCCGGGCTCTCGGCGGACATGATCAGGCCTGCGCGGTACTGGGCGCGTGCCCGGTCGAGTTCCTCCTGCAGGATGTTCTCGCCGGCCTTCTGCAACTCGTCGATGACCACCGGCACCAATTCGGCGATGTCGCTCTGCCCGGTCGCGGCATGGACGCCGAATATGCCGGTGTCAGAAAAACCCCAGTGGAAGGCATAGACCGAATAGCACAGCCCGCGTTTTTCGCGGACTTCCTGGAAAAGGCGCGACGACATGCCGCCGCCAAGGATCATCGACAGGACCTGCGAGGCGTAGAAGTCACGCACATGATAGGCGCGGCCCTCGAAACCCAGCACGATCTGCGCGTCCATCAGGTCGCGGTCCTCGCGGAAATCGCCGCCGACATATTGCGCATATTGCGGCATCGTGTTGTCGGACTTGCTGCGGAAGCCGCCGAGATGCTTCTCGACCTCACGCACGAAATTGTCGTGCTTGATGTCGCCGGCGGCGACGACCACCATGCGTTCGGCGCCATATTGCCGTTCGATGAATTTGTGCAGTTGCTTCGAGGTGAACGATTTGACGGTTTCCGGCGTGCCGAGGATGGAACGGCCGATCGTCTGGTGGCGGAAGGCCGTCTCGGTGAAACGGTCGAAGACGATGTCGTCGGGCGTGTCGTGAGCGGCGCCGATCTCTTGCAGGATCACATGCTGCTCGCGCTCTAGCTCCTGCGGGTCGAACTCGGATTCCTGCAGGATATCGGAGAGGATATCGACGGCCAGGGGCACGTCGTCGCTCAGCACCCTGGCATAATAGGATGTGGTCTCGACACTGGTGGCGGCATTGATCTCGCCGCCGACATCCTCGATTTCCGAGGCGATCTCGAAGGCGCTGCGCCTTCTGGTTCCCTTGAACGCCATGTGTTCAAGCAGGTGGGCCATTCCGTGCTCTTCGTTACGCTCGTTGCGGGCGCCTGATTTGACCCAGGCACCAAGAGCGACGGATTCGAGGCTTGGAAGGGTTTCGGTGGCGACTGTCAGGCCGTTCGACAGACGGCTTACCTCAACACCCATATAGCTAATACTCCCTAACTTGCCGCCCGCGTGTGACGGCTAACATAATCTTCCACCATTTTCAGGTCGGATGGAAGTACCGTGTATTTTTCCTCTGATGTCATCAACCCGCCTAGCCACGCGGGCAGGGCAGGCGACACGCCGCTGGCGGCTCCGACGGCAGCCGGGAATTTTGCCGGATGGGCGGTGCCGAGCACCACCATGGGCACGGCCTTGGTGGCCTTCGCACCCGCAACATGCATGGCCGCGGCCGTGTGCGGGTCGAGCAAATAATCACTGGCGTCGAGCGTCGAGCGGATCGTGGCGGCGACTTCGTCCATCGTCGAACGGCCAGCATCGAATTCGGAGCGGATCCTGGCGATCTCGCCCGCTTCGATGGCGAAGGCGCCGGACTGCTTGAGGCCGCTCATGTAGCGCCGCACGGTCGAGGCATCGCGACCGGCCGCCTCGAACAGCAGGCGCTCGAAATTCGACGAGACCTGGATGTCCATCGACGGCGACGTGGTCGAAAAGACGCCTTTCGTGCGGTACTCGCCGCTCGACAGCGTGCGCGCCAGAATGTCGTTGTCATTGGTCGCGATGATAAGCCGCTCGATCGGCAGCCCCATCTTCTTGGCGGCGTAGCCGGCGAAGATGTCGCCGAAATTGCCGGTCGGCACCGTGAAGGAAACCGGCCGGTCGGGCGCGCCGAGCGACAGCGCCGATGAGAAATAATAGACGATCTGGGCCATGATGCGCGCCCAGTTGATCGAATTGACGCCCGACAGCGACACCCGGTCGCGAAAACCGTGATCGTTGAACATGTCCTTCACCAGGCCTTGGCAGTCGTCGAAATTGCCTTCGACCGCCAGTGCATGGACATTTGCCGCGGTGGACGTCGTCATCTGCCGCTGCTGCACCGGCGAGACCCGGCCGTGCGGGAAAAGAACGAAGATGTCGGTCCGATTGCGCCCGGCGAAGGCATCGATGGCAGCCCCGCCGGTATCGCCTGATGTGGCGCCGACAATGGTGGCGCGCTGGTCGCGTTCGGCAAGCACATGGTCCATCAGCCGGGCGAGAAGCTGCATGGCGACGTCCTTGAAGGCAAGTGTCGGGCCGTGGAAGAGTTCCAGAACGAACATGTTCGAGCCGGTTTGCACCAGCGGGCAGACCGCCTCGTGGCGAAAGGTCGCATAGGCTTCACGCACCAGGCGTTCGAACACCGGCATCGCGATCTCGTCGCCGAGAAACGGCGACAGCACGCGGATGGCGAGGTCGGGATAGGCAAGGCCGCGCATGGCGCGGATCTCTGCCGCCGAAAACTGCGGCCAGGCATCAGGCACATAAAGTCCGCCATCGCGTGCCAGACCCACCAGCACCGCGTCGGAAAATCCAAGCACGGGCGCTTCCCCGCGGGTACTCACATATTGCATCGTTACATGTCCATTGCTGCCGGGCGGCTTCATCCGCGGCAAAGTGGTTAATTTCCGCGCTTGCTCAGTCGCATTTTTGCCGCGCGGTTGATATACGTCACCCGCTTTGCGAGAGGGAAGTGCAGTTCATGGCGTTTCATTCATTCAACGGTCGTTTTGTCGCGGGTCTGGCCCTCGCTGGCTTTATGCTTACCGCCGCCGGCTGCCAATCAGGCGGCAGTAGCATTCTGGGCTTCGGAAAAAAGGACTCGACACCGCCACCACCTCCGGACCCGAAGGTTCTTTCCAGCCAACTGCTGGCCTATTGTCCGAAAGTGACGCTGCGCGACGGCACCGCTTTCTTCAACACCTATGCCAAGGGCAACCAGAAGCCCAAGAAAAAAGCCGCCGCTCAGGACGCCGAGGCTGCTGCGCTCGACGCGAGCAGCGATCAGCAGGACGATTCGGCGAAGGTCATCTATCAGGCCTCGATCACCGATGTGACCCGCGACTGCAACCGTGCCAACGGCTCGCTGACGATGAAGATCGCCGTCGCCGGCAAGGTCGTTCCGGGACCGATGTTCAGCCCGGGCACGATCACAATGCCGATCCGTATCGCAGTGATGCATGGCACCGAGGTGCTTTACTCGCAGCTTCATCAACATCAGGTCCAGGTTACCAATCCCTCGAGTGCCACCCAGTTCGTCTTCACCGATTCGAACGTCGTCGTTCCCGAGCCCACTGCGCAGGACTATCAGGCGTTCGCCGGCTATGACGAAGGCCCGGCGAAGAAGACCGACAAGAAGATTGCCGCAGCCGAATAGCGGCGGCATTAGGGCCGCCTCCGGTCGGAGGCGTATGCATCACGCATCCGACCATTCCGACAGGGCGGCGATCACGCTTTTCAGTTCTGCCCAGCGGCGGATGACCGTTTCGGCGCCGGCCTCGGTCAGCGCGTCGGCATGCCCGGGATAGCTGTGCGCCGCGCCGGTAAAGCCGATAACGCGCATGCCGGCTGCCCTGGCGCCGGTCACGCCATGCACGGAATCCTCGATGACGAAGGTGTTGGCCGGATCGGCCTTGAGCTTTGCCGCGGCAAAGAGAAACACGTCTGGGGCAGGCTTGGACTTTCCGCTCGGTGTTTCCAGAGAGGAAAAAATCCGGCCGTTGAAAAACGGCAGCAGATGCACCTTCTCCAGCATGAATTCGATCCGCTCGGAGCGAGAATTCGAGCAGATGCAGCGCGGTGCAGTCACCGCGGCGACCGCCTCGTGCACCCCGTCGATGGCGCGCACATCGCTGCGCAGCCTGCGGTCGACCAGGTCTTCGGCGCGGTCGATCAACGAGGCTTGGAATGGGATGCGGGACTTCTCCTCGACCCGCATCATGATGTCCTTGAAGGTCAGCCCGGCATAGGTTTCGGAAATCTCCTCGGCCGATATCTCGTAACCGGCCGATGTCAAAAGCTCGGCTTCGATGCGCGCGGCGATGATTTCGGAATCGACGAGCACGCCGTCGCAATCGAAGATGACAAGGTCTGGCTGGGGCATTGGCGATCCGGAAAGCGGGAGGGAGGAGGCTGAGACGCTCAGGCGGCGCGGCATACACCAACAGGCCGGCCTTCGCAAATTACCTGTGGTCCGAACCCTCAACCTTCATCGAATATTTACGCTGATCGGTAACCATAACAGGGAGTAAACAGTAACGCGTGCTTTGGGTGTCACAATGTCTGCCGTGCGTCTTCTCGACGACCTTTCCCATGCTCCCCAGCAGTCCGAATGGCTGGATACGATCCTGAAGGGCGATTGCGTCGCCGCGCTCGACCGGCTGCCCGAAAAGTCCATCGACGTGATCTTTGCCGATCCGCCCTACAATCTGCAGCTCGATGGCGATCTGCACCGGCCCGACCAGTCCAAGGTCGATGCCGTCGACGATGACTGGGATCAGTTCGCGAGTTTTGAGGTCTACGACGCCTTCACCCGCGCCTGGCTGCTGGCGGCGCGCCGCGTGCTGAAACCGAACGGCACCATTTGGGTCATCGGCTCCTACCACAATATTTTCAGGGTCGGCGCCAAGATGCAGGATCTGGGGTTCTGGATCCTCAACGATGTTGTGTGGCGCAAGACCAATCCGATGCCGAATTTCCGCGGCCGTCGCTTCCAGAACGCCCATGAGACGATGATCTGGGCCTCGCGCGATCAGAAGGGCAAGGGTTATACCTTCAACTACGAAGCGCTGAAGGCGTCGAATGACGACATCCAGATGCGCTCCGACTGGCTGTTCCCGATCTGCACCGGCGGTGAGCGCCTGAAGAACGAAAATGGCGACAAGCTGCATCCGACGCAGAAGCCCGAGGCGCTGCTCGCCCGCATCATGATGGCCTCGACGAAGCCCGGCGATATCGTCCTCGATCCCTTCTTCGGCTCCGGCACCACCGGCGCGGTAGCCAAGCGCCTCGGCCGCCATTTCGTCGGCATCGAGCGCGAGCAGACCTATATCGACGCCGCCAACGAGCGCATAGATGCAGTCCGGCCGCTGAATGGCGCCGATCTTACCGTGCTTACCGGCAAGCGCGCCGAGCCGCGCGTTGCTTTCGTCAGCCTCATCGACACCGGGCTGATGTTGCCGGGTGCCACGCTTTATGACGCCAAGAAGCGCTGGGCGGCCAGGGTACGCGCCGATGGCACGGTGGCGATCGGCGACAGCGCCGGATCGATCCACAAGATCGGCGCGGAAGTGCAGGGGCTGGACGCCTGCAACGGCTGGACCTTCTGGCACTATGAGCGCAGCGGCGGCCTGACCCCGATCGACGAGCTTCGCCGCATAGCCCGTCTTGGCATGGAGCGGGCAGGGGCCTGACGACGGATTCTATGGATCCGTCATGTTAAAGCGGATTATCGATCGGCCTGTCGAAGTGATTCAAATCACACTCTGATCCCCAGCTCTCTAAGGTCCGCCTTGAGCGTCTTGGCGTCGGTGAACAGCACGGACTGCCAGCCGGCCGCCTTGGCACCTTCGACATTCTTCTGGCTGTCGTCGATGAACAGCGTGGCCGCGGGCTCGAGGCCGAAGGCGGCGACGTGATGATCGTAGATGCCGCGATCAGGCTTGATCAGGCCGATCTCGCCCGAAATGGTCACCCCGCGCGGACGGTTGAGGAAATCGAAACGCTGCCGGGCTTCGGCGAGCGTATCGGAGGCGAAGTTGGTCAGCATGGTGACGTCGTGGCCGGTGTCGATCAGCTTCTCCATGATCTCAACGCTGTCCGCATAGGCGTGCGGCACCATCTCGTGCCAGAGGCGGCGGAAGCTGCGGATGTTTTCGGCATGGTCGGGATGTTCGGCGATCAGCAGGGCTTCGGCTTCCTCCCATGTCCGCCCTCGATCCTGCTCGATGTTCCAGTCATGCGTGCAGACATTGTCGAAGAACCACTTTCTCTCCTCGGCATCCGGAATGAGACGGCTGAACGGAAGGTTCGGGTCATAGTGGATCAGCACTCTGCCGATGTCGAAAACGATGTGGCGGATTTCAGTCATTCTGTCCTCATTCAATGCAATTCAATGCGGGCGCTGCTTTTTGGTCGCGCCCGGTATCGCCGCTTCGATTACCTTTTTCATGACAGTGGGTAAGGCTTCCCCGGAAATTTCATGGGCCAGTGACCAGAAATGCCCCGCCGGAGCAGCGCCTTCTGTCACCGATTTGAACACGTCGAGTTCAAGCCCGAAATGGGTAAAGACGTGGCCAATCCGCCCGGCGGGCCGCCAGTCGCCGTGAAAGGGGGCTGCCGCATCCGTGGTGGCGCCGTCAATCCGTGCTGTCCAGCCGGTCGTCGGCACCTCGGTCATGCCGCCGAGCAGGCCTTTTTCCGCACGTTTTCGCAAAAGAATGGCGCCGTCGGCCCTGACGGCGACAAAGGCGGCGCCACGCCGCAATGGCTTTTCCGCCTTCGGCAGGCGCACCGGAAAATGCTCGGGGTCGCCCGAGACAGTGGCGCTGCAATCGTCTCGCAGCGGGCACAGCATACAGCGCGGCCGGCGTGGCGTGCAGATCGTCGCGCCCAGATCCATCATCGCCTGGGCGAAATCGCCCGGTCTGGTCGCTGGAACCATGCGCTCGACATAGGCGCGTATGTCTCCCTTGGCTTCGCTTAGCGGCGTGGCGATCGAGAACAGCCGGGAAACCACACGCTCGACATTGCCGTCGACGACCGCGGCTGGCTGGTCGAAGGCGATCGCCGCGATCGCCGCCGCCGTGTAGGCGCCGATGCCGGGCAGCTCTCTCAAGGCAGCTTGCGTATCCGGAAACCTGCCGCCTTGCCGTGCGACGAGATCGGCGCAGGCCTTTAGATTGCGCGCGCGGGAATAGTAGCCGAGCCCGGCCCAGGCCTTCATGACATCTTCGGTCGGTGAAGCGGCCAACGCCTCGACATCCGGCCATTTCTGGACAAAGGCCCGGAAATACGATTTTACCGCTTCCACCGTGGTCTGCTGCAGCATGACTTCGGAAAGCCAGATGCGGTAGGGATCGGGACGCACCCCGCGTGCCAGCTCGCGCGGCGCAATGCGCCACGGCAAGTCGCGGTGATGCGCGTCGTACCAGGCGAGCAGGCGGGACGCGATCTCGGCGCTCTCCCCCGATGCAGCCTTGCTGCTATCGTCGGACGCAGCTTTGCTGCTGTCTCTAGACGCGGCTCCGCCGGATGCGGTCTTGCGGGTCTGGTCGTGCAGTGCCATTGATCGAGGACAGGCCTAGCCGATGCTTGGTGAAGGTCGTGACTGGAGAACGCACATGGCAGGGAAAAGGCCCTTCGGCAATCCCGTTCCGGTGAGTGATCTCGCAACCCAGATCCTCGATCCGGTGTTGCGCAAGCGGGCCGGCATGTCGATCGGGCTCGTGCAGTCTTGGGAGGAGATTGCCGGGCCTCGGCTCGCCAGCCGTTCGCGCCCTGAAAAGATCCAGTGGCCGCGGCGCATGCATGAAGACGATCCGTTCGAGCCGGCGGTGCTGGTCATCGCCTGCGAAGGCATGGCCGCGCTCCATCTGCAGCACGAAACCGGCGAGATCATCAACAGGGTCAACGCCTTCCTCGGCTTCAACGCTATCGGCCGGATCAGAATCGTGCAAAAGCCGGTGACGGCGGACAAGGGGCGGCCTAAACCAAGCTTCCGGCCGCTGACTGCGGCCGAGAAGGTGAAGCTGTCAGGCACTGTCGGAATGATCGAGGATGACGGGCTGCGTGCTTCGCTGGAGCGGCTCGGCGCCACCATTCTCGGTCAAAAGAAGGTATAATCTCGCGCTTTCGTGATCGCGCACACAAAGTTTGGCGATTGGAATGGGGACGGCGATGCCTTAATTCGCGCCAACTCTCGCCTTTTCTAGTCTTTGCATTGCAAAATCCAACTATTGTCAGGTGATTCGTATGACCCGTCCTTTGTCCCGCAGAAACCTCCTGTCGTCGCTGGCCGCCATTCCGGCGGTGGCTCTGCTCGCCGCCTGCAGCGACTCGGGCGAGAAGGCCGTCGCGCAGGATGCGGCTCCCGCCGATGCGATGAAGCCGGCCGATCCGGCGAAGCCGGCAACGCCGGCCGCGGTCAAGGCGCCTGAGGCCCAGGGCACGGTGGACATGGCGGCCTTGCTGAAGCCAGGCGCGCTGCCCGACGCGCAACTGGGCAAGGACGACGCGAAAGTCACAATCGTCGAATATGCCTCGATGACCTGCCCGCACTGCGCGCATTTCCACGAAACCACCCTCCCGGAGCTGAAGACGAAATATATCGACACCGGCAAGGCCCGCCTTATCCTGCGCGAATTTCCGTTCGACCCCAGCGCTGAGGCCGGTTTCATGCTGGCGCGCTGCTCCAAGGACAATTATTTCCCGATGGTAGACGTTCTGTTCAAGCAGCAGGCGAACTGGGCAGGTGTTGCCAATACCAAGGATGCCCTGCTGCAAATCTCCAAGATGGCCGGTTTTACACAGGAGTCCTTCGAGGCCTGCTTGACGGACCAGAAACTTCTGGACGATGTGAGGTCGGTCCAGAAGCGCGGCGCCGATGAATTCAAGGTCGACTCGACGCCGACCTTCTTTATCAACGGAAAGACCTACAAGGGGGCGCTGTCGATTGAGGAAATATCGGCCATCATCGACCCTCTGCTCTGACGTTTCCGCAGCGCCGAAGCGGCTGCGCTTCGGCGTGCGCAGCTTTTTGCTGTGCCGCGGATTCTCTTCGCAAAACCGCGGAACACTTTTGCGGAACTTGGCTATGGGGCGGCGCGAATGAAGTTCTCGCGCCTTCGCCTGCTCGGGTTCAAGTCCTTCGTCGAACCCGGCGAGTTCGTCATCGAACGCGGCCTGACCGGCATCGTCGGGCCGAACGGCTGCGGCAAGTCGAACCTTGTCGAGGCTTTACGCTGGGTGATGGGCGAAAGCTCGTACAAAAACATGCGCGCGTCCGGCATGGACGACGTCATCTTTTCCGGTTCCGGAACGCGTCCGGCCCGCAATACCGCCGAAGTCACGCTTTTCCTTGACAACAGCGACCGTACTGCGCCCTCGGCCTTCAATGATGCCGATGAGCTGCAGGTTTCGCGCCGCATCGAGCGCGAGGCCGGTTCGCTCTACCGCATCAACGGCAAGGAAGCCCGCGCCAAGGACGTGCAACTGCTTTTCGCCGACCAGTCTACCGGCGCGCGCTCGCCTTCGATGGTCGGGCAGGGCCGCATCGGCGAGCTGATCCAGGCAAAGCCGCAGGCGCGCCGCGCGCTTCTGGAAGAGGCGGCCGGCATTTCGGGCCTTCACACACGCCGCCATGAGGCCGAGCTGCGGCTGAAGGCGGCCGAACAGAATCTGGAACGGCTGGACGACGTCGTCGGCGAACTCGAAAGCCAGATCGAAAGCCTTAAGCGCCAAGCCCGCCAGGCGTCGCGCTTCAAGAACCTGTCGGCCGATATCCGCAAGGCCGAAGCGACGCTGCTGCACCTGCGCTGGACGCTGGCCAAGACGCAGGAAGGCGAGGCCCGCTCGGCGCTGGCGATCGCCACGGCGCTGGTCGGCGACCGCGCCGCCGCCCAGATGGCTGCCGCCAGGGAGCAAGGG
>NZ_RZTA01000313.1:0-401 GCF_004023115.1 Mesorhizobium sp. M6A.T.Cr.TU.017.01.1.1 | reverse complement strand
GTACCGCAGGGCAGGGAGGTCTTTCCGCTGCTCACCGTGCGGGAGAACCTGGAATCAGGCTTTGCGCCGCTGAGGCGAGCCGACCGCAACATTCCGGCGCATGTCTTCGAATTGTTCCCTGTGCTGAAGCAGATGCTCGGCCGTCGCGGCGGCGATCTTTCCGGCGGCCAGCAGCAACAGCTCGCCATCGGGCGGGCGCTGGTGATGCGGCCGAAACTGCTCGTGCTCGATGAACCGACCGAGGGCATACAGCCGTCGATCATTAAGGACATCGGCCGCGCCATCCGCTATCTACGCGACCAGGCGGGCATCGCCGTGCTTTTGGTCGAACAATATCTCGATTTCTGCCGCGAGCTCGCCGACGAGGTCAACATCATGGACCGGGGCGTGATCGTCCATAC
>NZ_RZTA01000312.1:0-345 GCF_004023115.1 Mesorhizobium sp. M6A.T.Cr.TU.017.01.1.1 | reverse complement strand
GGCCGATCGTCATCAGCGTTCCCGACATCACCAACACCGAAGCGGTGGTGACCAAAGTGATGAACATGCGCAAGGCGCGCGACTATGTCTCGCCGGAGGGGCAGGTTCACGTCTTCGAAATGGGAGAGGGCGGGCCGGCGGCGGAGTTGCATGTCCTGGTGCAGCCGGGACTGGCGCCGGCGCGGCAAGGCGCGGGTGCGGTTCACCATGTCGCCTTCAGGGCGCCGGACCAGGAGACGCTGCATCAATGGACGGCGCGGCTGGCCGAGTTCCGGCTGCCGTCGAGCGGCGAGGTCGAGCGCTATTATTTCCGTTCGCTCTACTTCCGCGAGCCGAATGGCATCC
>NZ_RZTA01000311.1:0-406 GCF_004023115.1 Mesorhizobium sp. M6A.T.Cr.TU.017.01.1.1 | reverse complement strand
CGCGGTTGAATTTCCAGCATGATTTCAGCCGAAAGAATGTTAGCAAGCTCTGTCTCAGCGTCAAGACCGTGGATAGCCTTCAGGTCTTGTGCCAGTTCAGTGGTATACTCTGCTTTGAGCGCACGAGACTTGGCCGTAACAGTGACCTTATCGATTGTGAAACCCATTTCTTCGTAAGCAGTGTTGGCTTCCATGTTAGCTGTGGTTACACCAGTACCCGTTGTTTCGGATGTAGCACCGAGAGCATTAGCGTGTGTACCTGTACCAGAGAAGTCGGTATCAGCTTCGTTGAACAGCGCTTCTTGCGTTGTGTCAAGAAGGTTAGTTGTGTTAGCGAAACGAGCCTTCATAGCGAAGATGAGACCAGAAGGACCAGTCATAGGCTGAACCCCCCAAATATCCCCCC
>NZ_RZTA01000310.1:0-385 GCF_004023115.1 Mesorhizobium sp. M6A.T.Cr.TU.017.01.1.1 | reverse complement strand
GGTTTCGTGCCATTTCGGCCATGCGTTGAGGGTAGCTGCCGTGGCCAGGACTCCGAGCGTCAGGAAGATCGCCCGCCAGCCGAAATTGTCGGCAATCAACGCACCGGCAACCGGCCCCAACGCCGGCACGAAAGCCAACATCGAGCTGAACAGGCCGTAAATGACGGCACTTTCGGGTCTTTGCGCATAGACGTCGCGAACCGTTGCGAAGGTTGCAACGAGAATGGCGGACGCACCAATGGACTGCATGACGCGCAGGACGACGAAGAAAGCGGCCAGTGAGGTGCTGGCGAGCAGAAAGGAAGCGCCTGAAAACAAAAGCGCGCCACCGATCAGCACCGGGCGCCTGCCGATCCTGTCGGAAATCGGGCCGAAGACGACTTGG
>NZ_RZTA01000309.1:0-409 GCF_004023115.1 Mesorhizobium sp. M6A.T.Cr.TU.017.01.1.1 | reverse complement strand
GGACAAGTAGGCCGCAGCGGAGACGGCCCGTTAGTCCATTCCCGGCAGGATCTTGCCCGGGTTCATGATATCAAGCGGATCGAGCGCCTGCTTGATGGTGCGCATGATGTCGACGCCGTGGCCGAGTTCGTGGCGCAGGAAGCCGATCTTGCCCTGGCCGATTCCGTGCTCGCCGGTGCAGGTGCCGTCCATGGCGATCGCCCGCATGTTGAGCCGCGCGACGAACTTTTCCGACAGCGCGATCTCCTTGGGATCGTCCACATCCATCAGCACCAGCACATGGAAATTGCCGTCGCCGGCATGGCCGACGATCGGTGCGATCAGGCCCATCTCGGCGATGTCGGCTTCGGTCTCGGTGACGCATTCGGCAAAG
This sequence comes from Mesorhizobium sp. M6A.T.Cr.TU.017.01.1.1, assembly GCF_004023115.1. Taxonomy (NCBI): domain Bacteria; kingdom Pseudomonadati; phylum Pseudomonadota; class Alphaproteobacteria; order Hyphomicrobiales; family Phyllobacteriaceae; genus Mesorhizobium; species Mesorhizobium sp. M6A.T.Cr.TU.017.01.1.1. Next base: position 36 of record NZ_RZTA01000309.1, on the reverse strand, counting down.
CGCGAAATCGGCACGCAGACATCGGTCGACAGACCC